>CAZKAQ010000047.1:0-24938 GCA_964550655.1 uncultured Granulosicoccaceae bacterium | reverse complement strand
GGCTGCTTTGACGGCTTTTTTTTACTTTCGACTTAAATCGAATCTCGACAAATCAGTTCTCGATCAGAGCCGCGATCTTCACATCAACTCGACGATTCAAGCGACGACCGGATTCTGTTTCGTTGTCCGCTACCGGCACAGCTTCACCCATGCCACTGGTATTTACGGTAACGTTATTCAGTGAGCGTTGCAGATACTGCCTGACTGCTTCAGCACGATTTTCTGACAGCTTCTGATTGTACTGCTCTGAACCGAGATTGTCCGTGTGACCTACCACCTCAATTGCCTCAATCTTATCTTGCGCGTTCAATTTTGCTGTTAATCGATCGAGTTCTGCCTGACCTGCACCTACCAACAGCGCCGAATCAAAATCAAATAATGCGCGACCGTTGTATGAAACAAGCACGCTACCGGGACTTTCTACTTCGACAGGCCCGTCGCACTTGATATCGTTGAGTTCAGAACTCCACTTGCCGGTCCTGACGCATTCACCCGCGGAAGTATATACCCGGTCATCGGCCGAGCTGTTCACATAGCTGGAACTGGCATCAGAGCCGGCAGTAGCCGCAGCAAGTCCGGGAACATCGTTACTATTGTCTGTCTCTGACACTGCGCACCCTGACAGGAACGTAGCGACAGCGAGTACACTGACTGTACTTGGTATTTTTTGAAGCAGCATGAATCCAACCTTAAAGGACTGTTTACGTCAAAATAAAGACGCAGTTTTCGTGCCTTTACCAGCGTAGTTTGCAAATTGGTAAGATTTCTTTTGGCGAAGCTGAAAAAATACTGTGTCTCGCCAGACCAAAGCGTTATTGATTAACCCTGAAAATCCACAATTGTAACCATCAGTCAATTGTGGTGTGCAGACCGCACAGTTAGCAGCGATTCACTACTCCTGAAACAATAATGTGGTAACTTAAATCAGCCCTCTTCTGTGGAATCCAAAGTGTTGCCCGGAAAATTTCTTGTTTCAATTCTCGCAGCAGCCGTTATGCTGTCCGGCTGTGACGGCGGGACACCGGCATCGGGGCTCATTGAGACATCCCCGGGAACCGGTTCCGGCGTCGATTTTCAGCCGCCTGAAAAAATTCGTACATCTCTGGCGGTTAATTTCGACCAGGTATCAGGCACCGTCAATGTTAACAGTCGATCCTTTCAGATGCAGCGTGATGGTGAGCAATTTATCGCCACAATCCCCAACGTGCCTGCGAACAGTGAAGTATCTATTGATCTGCTGTTTAACGAAATGCTTATCGACGGCCGGATCCTGAATCTCGCAAGAACGGAATCGCGGACTTTCAGCATTGGCAGCAGCGATGACACTGTCAACATATCCGAGGAAGAATTCATCTACGACTTCGATGACGACAATGACCAGATCAGTAACATCGCCGAACGCAACGACAACACTGACCCGTTCACACCTGAAAACGCCGGCACACGCACTATTACCGTTGAGTTCACGCTGCCCTTACGCATTCAAGACCCGGGCATCACCGATGTTACAACGCTGATCGCCGACATGCCCAGAAGGACCTCTCCGGGAACCTTTGTTCAGGCGTCAGCCCTGTTATCAACCCTCAACACAATAGACATTGACGTTCGGCTAACCCAGCCAGTCCCGCAGGAGGAGGACGATGATATCATTATTGCCCGGGCTGTCACCCAGGTGGAGCCGGGAACTCAAAATCGTGTAATCCAGTTGTCAGACAGCGATTTCGATTTCTCACTGGACAATGACAATGACGGCATCTCGAATATCGATGAGCTACAGTCAGGCACTAATCCATTTATTGCCGAGTAGATCCTGCGGTCAGAATATTATTGGCCATCACCTGAAGCTATTAAATTTCATCGAATTACCTGCGAGCGACCTCGGTGGATATTCTCAGCGCTTATTCCACCTGCCGGAAAATTTAGCTGTTTAGCAGCCAATACGAGTATCAGGTAAAGCTCGTCCCGCAACAGACAAGGAGGGCCGATTTTCAATAATAGGCTGCCGGTCACATTCTGTAACTAACCTGAAACATATTTCATCGATTTGTCAATGGCAGTCCAGACAAGCCTACGGTACCATTAGTTCCCGAGTCTTAAGAATTAGTGTGAATTTCAGGTTTGTGGCTCGTTTGACTACCAGCAATCAGCAGACGCATCGAAACCTTGAAGTTTTTTTTCAAACAATTATTGGAAATGAAAATGATCAAATCGAAGAAATTCAAACAAAATTGGTTGCCACTTGCGCTTGTTCCACTTTTCAGCTTGACAGTACTTGCCGGCTGCAGCAGTGATGATGACGATGACGGCGATGGCGATGGCGATGGCGACATCATTGTTACCGAGGGCGATGCAAATGGTAACGGCATACCAGATGAATTCGAAACCACGGATCCAGCTCTTGATACAAATGGAAACGGCATTGCGGATGAATTTGAAACGGCAGCTGACGGTTCATTTACGGACGAGAACGGCAACGGTGTAGATGACTCGTTTGAAAATCTGGACGGCGATGCTGGTGACGGCGATGACGACGCCGGTGACGGAGATGATGATACCGATGCTGGTGACGGCGATGACGATACCGGTGGCGTAGACCTCACCGAACTGGACCAGTTAGGACCTTTAAACGATATTCCTGTCGGCAACCCCAGGATAGGTACCGCAGATCTGAGCTGGGACGGCTCCGCCCTCAGTGGTCAGGTTAATATTGAGTCGTTGCCTGAAAACGTAAGCCCGACGAGTGGATTCATTAATACCGGTATTGCAGCATCAGGTTTTTCTCAGCCAGGTGTAATGCTGAACAGCGATGGTATCCCTACCTACTTTGTACCTAACGGTCTGGGTCAAGATATGGCTTCTATCATTGCAGACAATATCCTGAGCGGTAATCTGTTCATCAATGTAGAGCTTTCCGACGGCAATACTGCAACCGGAATCATTCTGCTCGAAGGTGTTGAACCGACTTTCGTAAACCTGAATGCTGGAAACACAGTACCTGCCGGCACAGAATTCTCTGTTGCAACCGGCTTCATCAACGTCAACACCGTGACTGGTGATTTCACAGCAGTGGTTAATGTAGATATAAATGTTGAAGACGTCGATGCAGATGGCAACCCCGAGTTTGCCTCAGCGGTCAACATTCAACGCGGTGCTGCAGATGAGAATGGAGATACCATCTTTGCTTTGGAAAATACTGGCAACAGTATAACCTGGACCGCAAGAGGTATCTTCTCGGCGGCAGACCTGGAAGACGTTCTGGACGGCAACAGCTTCTTCAACGTAGCTCGTTCAGACGGTTCTAACTTCTTACGCGGTCAGATAATCGTTCCTTAATTAACAATCTGTACTCGCGAAAAAGCCGGGGCTTGTCCCCGGCTTTTTTTATTTGTCTGGCTTTCTACAGAATATAGTCGCTTCGAGAATTTAAACTCTGGTAGTGACGCAAAAAAACGCGACGCATCTACGCACCGCATTGTGCTAGCTCTTCCGGCACTGTGGCGATTACATTCGATTTAAAGTTGCCAGCCGAGCTTCAAGCTCATCAATTTTCTGGTCACGCAGTGCGATATCTGCCATCAGAGCCGTGGTATCGCCGCGCTCCCCGTACTGTTGCAGTGATTTCTCAAGTGTTGCAATCATACGATCACGAGCAGCGAGTTCTGAACGTAGATCGACAGATTCAGCGTTCAGCGATACTCCACCGATATCCTGATCAACAGCTGCCACACGCGACTTAAGATCATCGACTTCCCGGCGTGAAGATTCGAGCTCTTCGACAAGCCTGTCAATCTCCGGAGTTGTACCATCTGACTCATGAGCTCCAACAGCTATCAATCGATCAGATAGCTCATTGTTGCTTTGCTGCAAACGTTCGACATCTGCTCTATAGCGAGCACTGGTTCGACGCAGCTTACTGAGGCCTTCCGCATCGATTCGACTTCGTCGCCAACGCCACAACAACCAACCGACCAGAAGCCCGGTCAAAAACGTTGCCAGTAATGGTAAGACGATATCCCACAGCACCCAGAGCATGTTGTCACCTGTTATTATTTCGCCGCTGGTATCGACGAATGATTAGCAGCAGCCTGCTAGTTTTCGAAACTACCGTTTGCAACAAACTCAACGCGGCGATTCTGTTTTCTACCCACTTCCGTCGAGTTGCTGGCAATCGGTGAGGATTCACCCAGTCCAATTGCACGTATACGCAATCCATCAATACCACTGTCCTTCAAGTACTCAAGCACTGCAATTGCTCGAAACAAACTAAGTTTTTGATTGGCATCTTCAGAGCCGTTAGCGTCAGTAAATCCGACCACTTCGACCACTGGTCTGAGGTGGCGATTCATCGCATCGACTACCTTATCCAGAGTTTGCTTCGCTGTGAAATTCAAGTCGGCCTGACCGGAATCAAATACTACATTGTCTCTGATCTCATCTTTGAGTAAATCTAACTCTGTCTGCAACAAACTGACTTCCTTACTCAGCGAAGTTTGTCTTGCTTCTATCGAACCCGACAACTGTAAGCCGGCACGCTGCGCGGACTCAGCAACTGCCACTAATGGACCGGTGTCTTCTTCAAGCTCCATCAATGCGTTGAAGGTAAACTCCTCATCACTCAGTTTCGCATCTGCTTCAATAGCTTCATCAAAATGTTCTATTGCAGCCGCCAGCACCGAAACAGCTCGATCAGCAGCAGCGGATGACCGTGGAGATTGCTGAACGATAATTTCATCGATAACACTTTGCCGGTCAAAGGCACGGACAGCAGCAGCCAGCAAAGTCTGCCGGTAAATTTCATTGGTTACCGAACCGCCCAGAAGAATACGACCGTTTTCCTTTTTCGCAAAGACGTCCATTACTCCGCCAGAGGCTGCCTGACGTGTGACGATATCGCCGCTGATCACTAGACCAAGATCTCCGGCGTTGCCCCTCAGACGCAATAAATCGTCTGCTTGTTTTTCATCAGAAACTGTTGCGTTAAAGCGGAAATCTGTAGCCGACAAGCGGGCATCGACAGTCGCCGCCTGGTTAAGACCCGCAATGGAGTTCGCAAGACTCGCAACACGCTCATCTGAACCCGGAATCTTCTCCTGAAAGCCGGTAACGGTTATTTCATTGGTTACCAGTTGCGCACCGATGGCCTCGACTGCAGCAGCGTTTAGTAGCTCCCGCTGCGCATTGGTCAATACATTGCCTTGCAAGGTCATGTTGCCGTCTTTAAGTAAAACGCTAACCTCTACTGCACCGAATTGTTCACCGGTCGGCTGGTCTTCTACAGTGGCGAGATCCATCTGAATATTCCTGATACCACCATCGTCAACATTACGTAAAACAGCAAGCAACTGTTCTTTAGAAGAGTCTGCCGGCAGTTCTCCGGTGACGATGACATCGCGGTAGTCCCACTGAAACTCCAGTTGTGATGCATCTATGCCCGAAGAAAGAAGTTCTGTTTTAGCACTCCTGTCGAGACGTGATGCGAAATGATCAACTGCCCATAAACCGGTAGCCACAGTGGTAACAGCCAGGGTCACCAATCCCAGACACCAGGTGATTGCATCGTTCCACGGCCACCGTCCACCTGCAGCAGGTGGCACAAATGCATCGAGGCCTACATTAGTGTCGTCAACCTCATCAACCATGCTGCGTTTCTACCATTACTTGTTCAGGTTCTTTTAACATCGATGTTGCGGATATTCGAGTCAATTACAGGTCAGTGCAAATGCATGGGATGTGATAGTTGATTCTACTACTTTTCTTCGCCGATGAAGTCATCCAGTGGTAACGATTTACTTTAGGTCATAATTCCGCCACTCAATCGGCGTCTGACATTTTTCTGCGCCGTTAAATTGACACAATTTGCTTTCTTACTCGATCAGGAGATTTGTCGAACCTGCCGTAAATCCTGTCTCCAGTGACCATGTGAAGATTAATTTGTTAAATTCTTTGTCATGACACGATAAATGCTAAACCTTAATTGTCATGACGCGTTATATGTACTATATTGTCATGACAATAATTATTCTCTTACTCACACTGGTTCAGCAAAATGTCAATCTGCCTCATCGTCGCTTTTATCTTCTATGTTCTGCGCTCACCTGCCCACGACTTGTCATCCATCCAGTAGGTACCTCGGCCCGGACGTGTCCGGGCTGATCCGGTTTAACCGGTAACCCCGAATTTCGCAGTATCGACTATATTTTTTATCACTTTTTCCTCGATGCCCGTGGCAAATCAAACAGATGATCACCACCCGTACGCTGACTATGGCAACACTTATCCTGTTGTCCATTAATCCGGTTTCGGCCGAACTTTTGAAAACCGGACCAAGCGTGTTTGACTACAATTATGTCGACGCAGCATACATCGATGATGGCGATGCTGACGGACCTGGGCTGCGCTTCTCAGCGGATATCAGAGAAAACTACGCATTGACATTCGGATACTCGCGTTTAAGTGCAGGCGGATTCGATGCAGACACACTTTCAGGCGACCTGGTTTACCACATAGAAGCCACAAAATTTCCTCAAAAAGCAGACTGGGTTTTCAATCTCGGCATCCTGCTGATTGATGTCGATGGTAATGATGAAGCGGGTCTGAATGCCGGAGCTGGCATCCGCTATGCGGTGAACGACCCGCTGGAAGTCAACGGATCGATTAATCTCACCACTGCCTTTGACGCTGATCTGGCACTAAATCTAAGAGCATTATACGAGCTGAGTGCTGGCTTCACGGCATTTATCGAGACAGACATCGGCAACGGTTCGGCACTGGCTATCGGAGCGCGTTTTTATTGGCGCTGACAAGAATCCTGATGACAGGGACTTGAAACCTGTCGCTGGCAAGCGTTAACTCGCTAAAACCATGCTCGTGAATCGGCAATCATCTCGCAAATAGCGCCCCTCGATTGACGTATACTGGCCTGTCAGGCAGCATTGCGAGGCAAAATCATGCGCACATTTTATCACATCGATCTCGGTGATCAATCAGTAAAAAAGCAGCAGCTTGAAGGCGAAGAGATCATTCGTGCCGGACGCTATCTGATTGCCAAAACGCTGGTTGAACAGAATATCGCCACCGTTGACCCGCTATCAAAAGACAACCCGCTGATCTTCTCGGCCGGTCCGTTTGCGGGGTCGAACTTCTCTAATGCCAATCGCTTAAGTGTCGGCTGTAAAAGTCCATTGACCGGCGGTATCAAGGAAGCCAACTCCGGTGGTACCTTCGGTTTTGCACTCGGACAACTTGAGCTCGCAGGACTCACACTTTACAACCGCAGTGATGACTGGGTTGTTATTCGTATCACTAAAGACGGTGCTGTCAGCTTTGACTCAGCTGAAGAATTCCTCGGCATGGGAAATTTTGATACAGCAGCAAAGTTGCATGAGAAATATGGCCGCAAAGTCAGCATCGGTCTGTGCAGTCTGGTGGGCGAATACGAAGGACTGCTGAGCGGCATCGCTTTCAGTGATGTTGACCTAAGACCATCACGTCTGAGTGCGCGCGGAGGTGTCGGCGCTGTTATGGGCAACAAGAAAGTCAAAGCCATCGTAGTAGATCTGCACAAGATGCCGACTTTTCATGAACGAAAAAAACTCATGGGTGCAGTACGCGAATACAACAAAATGTTGAAGGCCGAGCCCGCCATTGATAATTTTGCTAAAACCGGCACCGCCATGATGTCCGATGTCATCAATCAGCTCGGCGGCATCCCGGTGAAAAACTTCACCGGCGGACAGGCAGCAGACACCAACACAGAAACATTCAAATTAAGCGGTGACTATCTGCGTGAACAGAATATAGAACGCGGCGGCGAAACCACGCACGCTTGTATGCCAGGCTGTCTGATTCAGTGCAGTAACGTATACGCAGACAAAGACGGCAATGAAGTCGTCTCTCCCCTTGAATATGAAACCATCGGTCTGCTTGGCACCAACTGCGGGGTCAAAGATCCCGATGACCTCGCTAAACTAAACTGGCTGGCCAACGATCTCGGCGTTGATACCATTGAGCTTGGTGGAACACTTGCCGTATTGATGGATGCCGGTGAGGCCGAGTTCGGCGACATCGCCTACATGGAAGACATACTCGACAACCATCTGCGCAATGGCACAGAGCACGGCAAGCTGGTAGCGCAAGGTGCTGCACGGGTTGGTGAGCACTACGGCCTGAAACGCATACCAGTCGTTAAAAAACAGACCATCAGCGCCTACGACCCGCGAGTAATAGAGGTTACCGGCATCACCATGATGATGACAGCCCAGGGAGCGGATCACACAGCCGGCAATCTGCCACAGTATGACAGTGTTGGTAAACCCGCCGAAGAACTGGTCCATGCGAGTCTTGATATGCAGGCGCTAACCGCATCAACTGACTCACTCGGTTTGTGTATTTTCGGGCGCTCGGTTACCTATGCGCAAATTGAATTCATGGTAAATGCCATGAACGACGCACACGGCACCAGCCTCAAGCCTGACTTCTACCGTAATCTTGGTATAGAAACACTGCACCTTGAAAATCAATTCAATGAACAGGCGGGCTTTGTTGTTAATGATGATGATCTGCCGGAGTTCTTCTATACCGAAAAACTTCAACCGACCAATAATCTGGCAAGATTTCACGGACCTGAAGTTCGCGATTCCGCCGAAAGCTGGTGGCAACAAAACCTGCCATCCTGAATACTCAAAGCGCTTTTAAGCCAAATGCCCGTGTTCCTCACGTGCTCGCACGCTGATTATTTTTGAAAGTAAACAACTTCCAACGCGGCGTAGCATCTATGTGCCTGGCAATGATTCTTTTGCCGTTAATGGATGTTATCGCAAAGTTTCTTACTTTGAGCATGGCATCAGGACAAATAGTCTGGAGCAGAATGCTGTTCCAGACACTTTTTCTACTGCCTCTGTTATATCCGTTAAGACATCAGCTTGTTGTAAGGCAATTACATCTATTTGCACTGCGCGGTGTATTGATCGCTGTAGCTACTCTTTTCTTTTTTACTTCTTTAGTAAAAATGCCACTGGCAGATGCACTGGCGATATTTTTTGTCGAACCACTGCTACTGACATTACTATCACCAATTTTTCTTAATGAAAAAATCGGTGTCAGACGGATATCTGCCGTCATGGTCGGCTTTATTGGCGCATTGATTATTATCCAACCAAGCGCTAAAGCCTTTGGGTTCTATGCACTGCTACCACTTGGAGCCGCGTTTTGTTTTGCTCTGTATTTAATTATTACTCGAAAGCTTGCACAAAATACTAATCCGATAATCATTCAATTATATACCGGTATAGCCGGATTTCTCACGATCAGTACTGTGCTCTTAATTGGCAATGCTACAGAATTTACGGTTTTACAGATCTCTGCACCAACCACTGAACAGTGGGGCTGGATGATTTTAATAGGCGCCGTTGGCTGTATCGGCCACCTGCTACTGGTTTATGCATTCAGCTTTGCAGACGCGTCCGCTCTGGCACCTTTTCATTATTTCGAAATAATTGGCGCAGTAGTCTTTGGCTGGTATTTTTTTACTGATGTACCAGCGCTTACCACCTGGCTGGGTATCGCTATCATTATTGGTTCCGGGATCTATGTTTACCGACGGGAGCAAGTCAAATCTTAAGCAAAGTATTCCTCTTTAAAGTGCAATCGACAAGTAGACTCATATAGATCATTACCACCAATTGCTATCTGTGCGCCCTCAGTGACTGCCCTGCCATTTTCATCACGTCTGATTACCATGGTAGCTTTTCGGCCGCAGTGACAAATAGCCTTTATCTCTTTTAAGTTATCTGCCCAGGCAAGCAGATATTTACTTCCTTCAAACGGCTCACCCTGAAAATCAGTCCGGATTCCATAGGCAAGCACCGGTATATTCAGCTTGTCACAGACTTCTCCGAGCTGAAACACCTGCTCACGCTTTAAAAACTGCGCCTCATCAATCAGAACACAACTTAAATGTTCCTGACTATGGTGCTGTTTAACTATTTCGAAAACGTTATCCACGGGGCGAATAACAGTTGCCTCGGTTTTAAGACCAATACGTGATGCAACGACTCCCTGACCGTCTCGATCATCGACACTGGGCGACAACACCAGCGTATTCATACCACGCTCACGATAGTTATAACTCGATTGCAGCAGAGAAGTCGACTTGCCGGCATTCATTGAAGAATAATAATAGTAAAGCTTTGACATAGGTTTTATTTGTCCGTCTTTGCACTGCCTCTGACTACTGTCTCTGTCAGGAGGTTACAAACTTAAGATTCACTACCCGGGAATACTCAAATGACAACTGCAGTCAAAGAAAACTCAATTTTGCGAACCGCACACGCAATAACCTACAGAAACACAGGCAGGTTACCGATGTTATCCAATCGTGAGGTGTTTACCCATTTGCCATGTGGCATACTCCTACACACCAATTGATTTGACAACTTATATCGCGAACTGGTTCAAAGTCTGCAACTTCTCAATCTCACAACGGCAGGCAGTTGGCCTGTGATGTGACAACAACTACTGTGCATTAAAAAAACCACCCAACACTATCCGCCGGTTATGACCGTCGGATTGTTATAATCCATAGTTACGCACTGGATCGATGATACAAACCTTGATCAGCCTTTCGATAATAATCCCGGTTAAAAACGAAGCACGCAACCTCGAAGCATGCCTGCGTTCAATTCGTGACGCCAGATCGGTCGATCTGGCTTACGAAATCCTGGTCATTGACAATGGCTCCGAAGACGAAACCGTAGATGTTGCCAGAAAATTCTCTGCCGACGTGCACATTGTACCGGATGTCACAGTGGCCGCACTGCGCAACTACGGCGCTGAGCGAGCGCAGGGTTTGGTTCTCGCTTTCATCGACGCCGACTGCACACTCGAACCGGATTGGTTCAACTCCGTTTTGCCTTACATCGACGATGAATCTATTAAATGCTTTGGCAGCCCTCCCGGAATACCAGAGCAATCTACCTGGGTGCAGGAATGCTGGTATCAGATTAGAAAAAAAGGCGCTCCGACCGACCCGCCACGAAAAGTAGAATGGCTGGAGTCAATGAACCTGTTTATACGGCGTGACGTATTTGATGCCGTCAATGGTTTTGATGTTCGTCTTGAAACCTGTGAGGACTACGATCTCGGAGTGCGCATTCAGCAACATGGTGATATCTGGTGTGACCCGTCCATAAAGGTTATTCATCACGGCGAAGCGCACAACGTAAAGCGCTTCTATGAAAAAGAACGCTGGCGTGGCGTAAGCAATATTGAAGGTATAAGAAAGCACGGTTTTTCTTTGTCCGAATTACCGAGCCTGCTTTTCCCAATGGTTCAGATTGCGGCAATAGTAGTTACCATTATCGGATTGCTTTTAGCTGTTTTTGGCAGTTTATCTTTTTGGTGGGTACTTCTTTGTATTTGCCTTTGGCAATTACCTATTTTTCTCATGGGATACAGAAAAAGCGCGGGAATGCAAAGAATCAAACAAGCCGGTGGTATCTGGGCCCTGTTAAATGTCTACTTTACTGCACGTGGACAATCAATGTTTATGGGTGCAGCATGGCAGTAATCATTGTAAATACCTTATTAATACTGCTGGCGTTAATTATTGTTTTCAACTTCGGCGTATATTCGGTTTTACTAAATATACTAGGCCGGTTTCGAAACATTAAGCACATCATAGACCCCGAACACACACCTTCAGTTACCTTGCTGATTGCTGCTTACAACGAAGGTGATGTTCTTAAAGAAAAGCTTGAGAACAGCCTTGCTCTTGACTATCCGAAAGATTTATTTGAAATCGTTGTTGTCTCGGACGGATCATCAGACGATACCGACGACATCGTTCAGGCTTTTGAAGGCCAGGGCGTCAGACTGATTGTTAATTCAGTGAATAGTGGTAAAGCCACAGCGTTAAACAACGGCATGAAAAGTATCCGGTCCGACATTGTTGTTATGTCCGACGCAAACGTCATGTATCAACGCAATGCCATTCGGCAGCTTGTTCCCCATTTTGCAGATCCTGACATTGGTGCGGTTTCCGGAAAAGTGGTTCTGTTAAACGATGGCTTAAGCTATGCCGATGCGGAAAACACCTACTATCTTGTCGAACATAAAATACAGCAACTGGAAAGTGACACGGGAAATCTTATCGGCGCTGACGGCGCAATGTACGCTCTGAGAAGAGAACTTTTCAGACCACTGCTCAAGGACACACTGCTTGATGATTTCGTCTTATCGATGGGTGTTATTCAGCAAAATAAGCGATTGATCTTTTCCCCGACGGCAATTGGCTTCGAGCAGAATGTTGCTGATATAGACACCGAATACAAACGCAAAGTCAGAATAATCGCCGGCGGTATTCAAAGCCTGAAACGTAAAACCGTCTGGCCACCTCAGGGCGACTTCCTGACTGCGCTGAAGCTTACCTGCCACAAAATAATGCGCTGGTTTATCGGCCCTGTGATCGTATTATTTTTAATTTTGTCTATAATTTCAGGCATTCTCACAGGCAATTTTCTGCTAGCATTTATTTCCTGTGGGCTGGCAGTTTTTTGTCTTTTACTACAAATGCTGACAAGCTTGTTTCCTCGACTACAGCGCATACAAGTCATCAATGTCTGCGCTTACCTGGCAGTGATGGTCAAAGCCTCTGGTGTTGGTTGCTATAAAGCGTTCACCAACCAGGAGATCAGCTGGCGCTAGACCCTTCTGCAGGCCGAGACTTAAAGCAAAGCTCGCGGCGTGACTTGCAGTACAATGGGTGTCAATCAGGGTCATATACAGCCGGCTGCACAGATTTTCAGGAGCTCCGATATGCGCATTTTCTTATTCATATTCTGCCTGCTTGCAGGTGCTACTCCCGCGAGCGCTGCGGCAGATTTTGCAGCACTTTATGAAAAACACTCGGCATCTGTTGTAACAATCTTCACCGCGACAATTGAGACCGGGCAGGATCCGTCTGATGCATCGCTCGGCATCGGTTCCGGTGTACTGATCGAAGAAGACCAGATTCTGACGGCCGCGCACGTGATCGACAAAGCACGGGCAATAGAGATTTTATTTACCGATGGCACGAGAATCAAAGCAGATGTGATTTCATCTCTGGCCTCAAGTGATGTCGCCCTGCTCAAACTCAGAGAAAGCCATTCGATGCCGCAGGTAGCCACCCTTGCCGATTCCAATGACACTCCAATTGGCAGTGAAGTATTCATAATCGGCGCACCATTTGGTATTTCACAAACACTCAGCGTCGGTCACTTGTCAGGCAGATTAAACCGTGGACTGATGGCACGCGGTACGCCAATAGAATTCCTGCAAACAGACACCGCCATTAATACAGGTAACTCAGGCGG
Organism: uncultured Granulosicoccaceae bacterium; assembly: GCA_964550655.1. Classification (GTDB taxonomy): domain Bacteria; phylum Pseudomonadota; class Gammaproteobacteria; order Granulosicoccales; family Granulosicoccaceae. The sequence goes on along the minus strand of CAZKAQ010000047.1, from coordinate 11,586 downwards.
GCCAATGTTCAATATAAAGGGCGAGGTTATTGGCATCGTCAGTTTCATTCTGACCAAAAGCGGCGGCTTTGACGGCATCGGCTTTGCGACTTCAAGCAACACAGCCAGACAGGCATTATTGACGAGTTCAGGGGTTCTGGCAGGCTTTGAGGGTATTATGCTCGACGAAAAAACAGCAGAGCTGCTTAATTTCCCACAGCCGGGCCTGCTGGTGCAAAGAGTAAACAGCAACTCCATGATGGCTGAAGCCGGGCTCATCGCAGGGTCAGTACCGTCAGAGATCGGAGGTCAGCGGATGCTTCTCGGAGGTGATCTGATTCTCAGCATCAATGGCCTGATATGCGAAGGTCCACATGATTTTGCTGCAGTCCTGCCTGACGGGAATCACATACACGAGAACGAGCCAGTCGCGATAACCGTGTATCGAAACGGTAAAACACTCGACCTCTATGCCGGCCACAGCCCTGACAATTTGCTGGAACTTATCCAAAACTACGCAAATCATGGCGATCAAGACCAAACAACAGAGCCGGATAACGCAAGTACAAATTAAATCGGCTCGACAGGTTAAAAAACGATAAATGTCGGACGGATCGGGAAACCAATAACGAAATTATTGAATAATACCGGCACACTCATGTTTTTAAGTCGGTGGTAGTACCTTGTTAGCAGATGTTAAAAAATATCGGACACAAAAGTCAGATGTTAACCGACGTTGTCCGGCCACACTCGGCGCGCTGATCCCGGCATTTGCCCTCCTGTTCCTCTACGCCTGCGGCGGTGGCTCGATATCAGAGCCGGAACCAGAAAATTCCACCGATCCGGCACCGCCACCGGTGCAGGTAGCAGGCGATCAGTCCGGACAAACTTCCGAAGTAGCGCCTGAAACGGGTCACGGGCATACCGATACAGAAGAACGAACCATCCAATATACCGATTCCAATCAGGATATCTGGCCTCCGCAACCGCTTGGCATTTCTAATGTTTCCGCTTTAACTATAAAGCAGCTTAAACGCAGTAAACCAGGTATGGGCCAGCTGACAGATCGCATTCGTAAAGCACAATCCACCATACCGGCCGCAATACCGGAACTAGCTGGCATGCGACACGAAATTCTTACTCGCCATGATCAGAAAGACGAGTCCGGACAAATCACTGGCATTGACGTACAGGTTTTCAACTACGATACCAATCAGCTCGTGACTGTCGCGTTCAATGCCGACGGTACAAACATTGTTCAGCACTCAGCTAAAGCTGCCAATATTTACCAGCCACCGGAATCACAAGCAGAGGTAGCACGGGCAATCACACTGGCAGCACAAGACCTGAGCCGGCAGGGATACACAGAACACAAAAACCTCACTGGCGCGGGGCTGCTCGCCTTCCCGACTTTGGTTCAGAGTGCAGAGAGCGGCGCTAATTTTTTTTCCGAGAGAAAAATCTACGTCACATTCGGCATCGGTAACGGAAATCTTCCGGATTATCGTGCTTTGGTAAATCTGAGTACCGACTCGGTAGAAAGCAGTGGTTCAATACAATGATCAGTACTAAGCGTCTCTGTAACACTTTGCGGCTGGCTCTCAGCATTTGCTTATTACTATTCTCTGTAGCTCATGCGGACCAGGGTGATGTAAGCTGGGAGGGATGGGAATTTTCCTACGACACCGATGGTACCGAGGGCCTTGAACTGACAGATGTTTCTTTTCAGGGACTGAAAATTCTCGCCAAGGCTAGTTTCCCGGTCATGCGTGTAGAGTATGACAATGACGTCTGTGGTCCGTTTGCTGACATACTATGGGCTAATACTTACGTCCCCATAGAGCTCGATCCACCATACGACAGTTGCAACAATGACTCCGGCCTGTGTGCAAGAACTTATACACAAGACGGTAGCGACTATCTGGAACTCGGTATAAATTCCGAGTTGGGTGAGTACGATATCTATCAATCATTTATCTTCAGTCCGAATGGAATCATGGACTCTCAGGTTTTCAGCAGGGGTTTGCAGTGTGAAGAAGATCATCGCCATCACGCTCACTGGATGTTTGATTTCGACATCGATGGAAGCGAAGATGATCAGGTACTGAAAAACAGCGGTGATTTACAAACATCAGAGTTCAATGATCGAAAAATCAGCACTGACTTTTGGACCATCAGAGATGCTGTCAGCGGTCTGCGAGTAGAGCTTGATCCGGGATCCAGTGATGGATTCACAGATAATTTTGCCCAGTGGGATGTTGCTGTACGTAAATGGAACCGGGGTGAGACCACTGGCTGGCGACTCGGTGCACGTGGCGAGATAGGTGACACCTACCACGATAGTGAAAACATCAACAGACAGAATATTGTATTCTGGTATGTCGCCCACCTTGACCACAAATCACTGGAAGGCGCCACTAAATGGCATTCATCAGGCCCGAGAATTCAGGTAATAAAACCCGGACCGGTTCTGCTGCCATAAAACATCTACTCTGATAATTTTTCGCGCCACTCAGGTCGCAGCAGACTGGTAAACGACGGCATCAACCAGGGACGCATCGCCACCAGAAAACTGTAGCCAACTCTGTGTTGCAGTTCGAGATGTGCATCCTCACGGTTAAGATCCATAAATTCATTAATCAATTTATCAATACGCCTGGTCAGTTCCTCAGCCGATTTGGCTGACAGCATGCCGGTTCTGAATAACCGCACCTCACCCTGACCATTAAAGCTTGCATCAAGAAAATCACTTTGAACATGTTGGCGAAAAAACTGCTCCAGCGGTCCGTTCGGTATCCACTGAAAGTTACGGTCTATGAGTAATTTTATCCGTCCATTGGCACGACGGTTAATTAATTTAAGTTTCTCTAATGTGACCAGGTGTCTGTGACACTCAACATCGGGGATCTCGTATTTTTCAACAATTTCAGTTGGTGTCCAGTTGTTCATAACAGAAACAGCAACTACCAATAAGCGATCATCTGAAATTAACTGCTTTTCCTGCTTTTCAGTTAACTGCTGAATATATTTCTGTTTATCATGTGTAATCTGGATCAGATCAGCTAATTCCATATCCAGCAACTCATTACAAACAATTGCCAATCGACTAACAGTAAAATCATTGTTGGCAAACATTTGTTTTACACGCGCAACACCAATATTTAAAGATGCCGCAACATCGGCCTGAGTCTTGTTCTTTTCTTTAAGAAGCTGTTTGAGAGTCTCAATAATCTGGTTCACTTCAGCCATGGACAGACTCCTTATATCTGATTACCGACTAATAAATCCTGCTCAAAGTCATCGCATGAATAAAATTAAGTAAATACGTGACTCCGAGTTTTACTAATACAGAAAAATATCAACACTATTCTGCGCCATATTGTGTGCAGTGGCAATCCGGAAATATTCATTGATCAATTGGTAATTCTACTATTATGTAAGCAACACCCTGTTGGCTATGTGGAATGTGATACGCTCAGATAATGCTGGTTATTAGTACATCGGTGTTCATACCGGAAGACGAAATTGATTTTAAATCTATTCGTGCACAGGGCTCCGGCGGACAGAAAGTCAATAAAACCTCCTGTGCCATCCATCTGAGTTTTAACATCGCTGCGTCCTCGCTACCGGATACCTATAAGACAGCTTTGTTTAAACTCAACGATCAACGTATCTCCGGTGATGGCACGGTTGTCATAAAAGCACAAAAGTACCGCTCGCTCGAAAAGAACCGACACGACGCACTATCCAGACTTAAAGAACTGATTCTCAGAGCTACTGAAGTGAAAAAACCACGGAAAGCAACAAAACCAAGCAAAAATTCACAACGCAAGCGAATGGATCGAAAAACAAAACACAGTCAACTTAAACAAACTCGAAAAAAAATTGATTATTGAAAGTGAGCAGACACACATTATTTATTGTGGTAATACTGTCATGCAGCATAATCTATGGCTGCAATAGCGAAAATACTGACGGTACTGTTCTTACCGGCACTGTCACCAAAGTATATGATGGTGATTCTATACATATAACACCAGACGGTAAAAAGCGCGTTGTGATAAGACTGGCGGCGATCGACGCGCCCGAGGTAAAACAAAGTCATGGTATTCAATCAAGAGACTTCCTAAGAAGAATTATAATGAACAAACAGGTGACTGCCAGGTGTAATAAACTGGACAAATACAAACGGCATGTATGCGTAGTGCTGCACAATGGTCAGGACACAAATCTTTTGATGGTTGAGTCCGGACAGGCCTGGTACTTTGAAAGATTTAAAGACGAGCAAACTCACCAGCAACAACGCCTTTACAGAAAAGCTGCTACCAACGCCAAAAATCAAAAACTCGGTCTATGGCAGAATACTTCAGTAATCCCGCCATGGGAATTCAGAGCCTCAAACAGCAATTGATCAAACAGGTGTAATCATGCATTGTGGCAAGCAGTCATCTGTTTTAGTCAAAAGATCCGGACCCTGCATTAATCAGTAATCGTTCAGCCTGCTGCAGATGCAATCTCTCAAACATTTCACCATCAATATTGACAACATTCATTTGCAGATTTTCTGTTTTATTAAAGGCATCAACAATTCGTTTAGCACGAATTATCTCATCTTCCGTTGGTGAAAATATTCGACTGGCGATATCAACTTGTGCAGGATGAATAAGTGTCTTACCGTCAAACCCCATTTGTCGGGCCTGGTTTGCTTCTTTCTCAAATCCGACAAGGTCTTTAAAATTATTCCAGACACTGTCCAGTACCCGCAGATCATTCGCCCTGGCATGGAGAACAATCTGCATCAACCACGGAATCATGTACTTTCTGTCCAGATCCAATGAGACACCGGTTTCACTGGCAATATCATTGTGTCCAACAACAAGAGTTGTCAGTAACCAGTTCATCGATTTAGCACTATGGATAATGTCAGCCAGTTGCGCGATACCGTTAGCGGTTTCGATCATGAACCAACTGCTGATGCGCTGATTGAGATCAGCATCTTCAGCTATTTTACAGAATTGCCTTACCGTGTCGGTCGATTCAACTTTAGGAATTAATACGGCATTGGGAAGACAATCGGCTATGGCTTTAACATCAGCGGAAATTTCTTCAGTATCCACCGCGTTGCAACGGATCACTGATCGTTTGTTAACGATTTTTCCGTGCCTAAACGCCTCAATCAGTGCTTCCCGAGCGAGAGCTTTAGCTTCAACTGCCACTGAGTCTTCGAGATCAAATACAATCCAGTCGGCGTTAATAGTAGAAGATTTCTCTATAGCCCTCTGATTACTTGCCGGCACATAGAGTACAGATCTTTGCTGTGTGTAAGCTGCCATTCAATGTTCCGTGAGGATCGAAATAACGACACACTATAGCATCATGGAGATTCTGTAGTGCTCATAGAGAGCAATTAGAAAAGTTGGACAGAGAAAGTACAAATAGGTGAAAGTACAAATAAGTCTACGAGTTAATCGCTGCAGGAAAGTCGATTAAAAATCTTTTTGAATTTTAGTGTTTTTTCAAGATGGTTTACTGGATTCGGGTCCAGACCTGACCACGACATATTATTCCACCGATAACACATCCGGATACCTTAAGAGTATTGGCATCTCTGACTTTTATTTTTGACTTGTACCACTTCTCGGTATCAGGTGCATAGATTTTACCACCAGAATACCTAGTATCCGATTTTTTTTGCATATTCTGGATAATTTCAGCGCCAATAATTGAAGTATCATTGGAGTAGTGTACATCGGTGATCTTGCCGCAAACTTTCTCACCACAGTTATAAATCTCAATAGAGATCTGTTTGCCTTCATCGTTTTTAGCCGACAACCAGTTACCGGTAATATCAGCAAGTGCCGGCAATGATGCAAGTGACATTGCAACAAATACTATAATTCGATAAATCATTATTTTCACCTGGTTACCTGAACATTCGGGAACGCAAACTATAACTATTTGCCGTGAATCCCTCCTGAATACCATAGCAGATATGGATTATCGGGCGATAACCGGTCTGTGAAAAATCGTTTCTGTGAAGAGCCCGGTTTATTCGACTGTGACACTTTTTGCCAAATTGCGTGGCTGATCCACATCAGTACCACGCATGACCGCAACATGGTAAGACAAAATCTGCAGAGGCACCGTAAGCAACAGAGGTTTTACCGGATCAGGACAACCCGGAATCTTGACCAGGGTCAAACCATCAATAGTTTCTATATCCGTATCTTCTTCCGTCATTACATACAGCTTACCACCCCGGGTACGGACTTCTTCAAGATTTGATTTAAGCTTCTCCAACAATCCGTCGTTAGGTGCTATCGCAACAACCGGGACCTCATTGTCAATGAGTGCCAGCGGGCCATGTTTAAGCTCACCTGCCGGATATCCTTCTGCGTGGATATACGAAATTTCTTTAAGCTTCAGTGCTCCTTCAAGCGCAATCGGATATAGCGGACCACGACCAAGAAATATCGCATGATCTTTTTCTACGAACTGTTCAGCCAGATTTTCTATGATTCGATCTACCATTAGCAAACGTTCCATCGTAGTTGGACTTTGATAGAGCGCCTTTATAATCTCCGCACGTTCTTCATCTGTTTGCGTCTCTTTAGCTTTACTCATCGTGAGCGCAACTAGCTGCAATGCAACAAGCTGTGTAGTAAATGCCTTGGTAGACGCTACACCGATTTCCGGTCCGGCTTTGGTTAACAACGTCGCATCCGCTTCACGCGTCAACGTGCTTTCCGGTACATTACAAACAGCCAAAGTACCGAGATACAAACCCGATTTTTTAACCTCATCCAGTGCTGCAAGGGAATCTGCGGTTTCACCTGACTGAGAGAGTGTGATGTATAAAGTATTTTCAGGTACCGCTACTTTGCGATAACGGTATTCACTGGCAATTTCAACTGTACAGGGTGTATTAGTGTACCCCTCAAACCAGTACTTTGACGTCATACCAGCATGATAGCTTGTTCCACAGGCCACAATGTGAATTGCCTTAACCTGTCTGAGCACATTAATATCAAGATCACCGAAGCCATTCAACAGCAACTGATTCTCGGTAATCCTGTCTTGCAAAGTTGCACGAACAGCATTCGGCTGCTCATAGATCTCTTTAAGCATGAAATGCTTATACGGACCTTTGTCAGTTGCATTGGCAGTCAAAGAGGATGTCTTTACCGGTCGTTTAACTTCAACACCGCTATCATCTATAACACGCATCTTTCCTTCGCAAATATCCACCACATCACCGTCTTCAAGATAAATAAACTCCTGAGTGACAGGAATCAGTGCCGCAGTATCTGATGCAAGAAAATATTCACCAATACCAATTCCAACCAACAACGGACTGCCTTTGCGCACAGCAATTAATCGATCAGGCATTTCTGTATTCAGAATCGCGATAGCATACGCACCGTGCAGTTGTGCTACCGCATTGTTAACACCGGTCAGGTAGTCACCACTGGCTGCAGCCACTTCGCTGTGAATAAGATGAACTATAACTTCGGTGTCTGTCTGTGAAGTAAACTCATAGCCAGAAGCCTTGAGTTTTGCACGCAGTTCTTCATGGTTTTCGATAATGCCGTTGTGTACAACAGAAAACTGTTCAGATGAGTTATGCGGGTGTGCGTTATCTTCAGATGGCGCGCCGTGCGTTGCCCAGCGGGTATGCGCTATACCGATAACACTGTCCAGCGAAGGTGCTTTTTCGAGCTTGTCTGCAAGCATGGCGACCTTGCCAAGCGCACGAGTCCGATGGATATTGTAGTCTTTATCGAGAACAGCGATACCCGCAGAGTCATAACCGCGGTATTCCATCCGCCGCAGGCCTTCCAGCAATATAGGGGTGACATTACGTTGAGCGTATGCGGCGATTATTCCACACATATTCTTGATCCGGTTTTAATGATTATCATTCGATTGAGTCTTCAGAGTAGATATTATCTATTTAACAAGCTTCAATATTTTTACTCTTGTTCAATCAGATGCTTTCTTACTTGGTTTGGGCCAGTTATTAACAGTTTTTAAAGGCGCGCGTGTAAAAGCCAGCTGATCAGGAGCAACTTCTTTGGTTATGGTAGAGCCGGCGCCAACGACAGCATTTTTACCAATCTTTACTGGTGCCACCAACTGGGTACAGGAACCGATAAACACACCGTCTTCAATAATAGTCTGGTGTTTGTTTGTACCATCATAGTTGCAGGTAATTGTTCCGGCGCCAATATTTACCCCTTCTCCAACAGTACTATCACCTACATACGACAGATGATTAACCTTACTACCTTTGCTGATCGTTGATTTTTTAATCTCAACGAAGTTTCCAATATGCGCTTGTGCTTCAAGTTCAGCGCCGGGTCGCAGCCGCGCGAACGGACCAAGCGTACACTTTTCACCAACAATGCTGTCTTCGATAACAGTATTTGCTTTAATGACTGTACCCGCTGCAATTTTTGCATTAGTGATCAGGCAGTTTGGTCCAATACTGACATTACTGCCGATATTCACATCACCTTCGAACACGCAATTTACGTCTATTGTCGTATCCTCGCCTACTGTAAGATTACCACGTACATCAATGCGCGCCGGGTCTCTGAGTGTTACCCCCGCAGTCATTAAGGCTTCCGCCTGGTTGAGCTGATATATTCTTTCAAGTTCAGCAAGTTGCAGACGGCTATTTACACCTGCCGTTTCCCATTCATGATCAGGTTGATGGGTAGTGATGGTCATACCCTGCTTAACCGCCAGTGCAAAAATATCGGTTAAGTAGTACTCCTGCTGAGCGTTGTTATTATCTATGCGATCGAGTAACTCACGAAGTGCGGAAGCCCGCGCTGCAAGTATCCCGGTGTTACCTTCATTGACCAAAAGCTGCTCTGGCGTGGCATCCTTGTGTTCAACGATACCGGTTACGTTGCCGGAGTCATCACGCATAATTCTGCCATAGCCAGTTGGATCTTCCAGAACTACCGTGAGAAGCGCAATGTTGGAATCAGATACATCGTCGATAAGCTGCTTAAAAGTAGAAGGCCTGGTCAGAGGCACATCCCCGTAGGCGATTAAAACGGTGTCTTCCGGATTCAACAGTGGCAGAGCCTGTTGTACAGCATGTCCGGTTCCGAGTTGCTCTGTCTGTTCTACATAGTCGACATCCGATGTTATTGACGTGCGCAACTGATCGGCACCATGGCCAATGACCAGCACAGTTTTATCGGCGCTAAGTGATGATGCTGCGTCGATAACATGCTGAACCATAGGCTTCTCTGCTACCCGATGAAGTACCTTTGGCATCGCTGATTTCATTCGCGTACCTTTTCCGGCAGCGAGAATGACCACTTTCAATGACATTTATCTGTCCTTTACACAGAGAGGACTATGACGTTTTGCATAAGAAGCTAACGGCAATATAATGACTAACCTGAGAACCGACGTATGGTCCCAATCTTTGTGAGGATCACGACAACCGGCACCAGTCACATTTTTCACTTTATTCTAGCACCACAACCGCCATGTCTTTGATTCTAATTGTGAAAGTACACAGACCGGCCATCTGCTCCTTCACTCAAAGTAACATTGGCCGCTAGACACAAACATCTATAGCAATCCGTTCTCCTGTAAAATCGCGCTATGTTTCGTTGTTGGCACAACATTTCACCCGGCCACGATCACCGTCCTGTGATGGTGAGACTCGTGTTGACGATGCTTGTTCCGCTACTTTTTGCCTCAAACCTCAGTGCTCAGGGTCCGCGTGAAAGTACAGCCCCGGATTCCGGAAATTTGCCAAAGCCAGTCCCAATACCTGATGTAGTTGCCAGTATTGACAACGTACACAGTAACGCCAGCGAACTAATCTACGATTTCGCGTCACAAGTCGATAACTTTCTGGGTGACGAAATCGACGAGGAAATCTCAAACAACTCCAGTGCCACCGTTCGTATGGAATTCTCGAACCCGAGCGATGACGACTTTTCCACCTCCTCAAAATTGAAACTTCGCCTGGTGCTTCCTCGCAGCAAGCAGCGCCTCCGGTTACTGCTGGACATCGATGAAACCGAGAATGAAAACCCGACCGAGGCACTGACAGAGGATGATACAAATCAGGCAGTCTCCCTTGCTTTCAGGTTTATTCGCAATGCGTCTGAGAATACACGCTTCAATATTGACGTTGGTGCCCGACGCTTTGATCAACGACTTCAGGGCTTCGCACGACTACGCGTTGACACCAAATTCCAGAATGATGAAGGCTGGTCCTTCCAACTAAAGAATGACCTTAGACACTACTACATTTCCGGGTACACAAACCTCACCAGTCTGAATTTTTGGCGTTCCATAAATAACGATCATTCAATATTTTTTAGAGTCTCCACCAATTTCAACTGGGAAAGAATACAAAGCGGAACGCAGATTGACCAGAGGGTGGGAGTCTATAAAAATCTACGCAGACAATCGTTTATTGCTTTAGAACTTCTCGGCGAATATAACACCTCACCCGAAGAAAACGAAAGCCGATATGACGGACATACGGCAAGAATCCGTTATCGAAAAAACGCTTTTCGCCCCTGGTTTCACTACGAATTATGGCCGAGCATAAGCTGGCTGGCCGAGAATGACAGAGAGCTCCGGTTTGGTGGCCTGGTAAGATTTGAAGTTGAATTCGGAAAACTCTGACAGGCTGAATTTTCTAAGCAATATCAATACTGTTACCAGGTAACGAAGCATTGACGATACCACCGTCACACACCACTGTTTCACCAACCATATAATCACCCGCTCTGGCAGCCAGGAATATAGCTACACCTGCTATATCTTCGGGTGTCCCGACTCGCGGGAACGGAATATTCTTTCCAACCTCATCTGTATGATCCCGAGCTGCCGTGTTCATATCAGACCGGAACGCACCTGGGGCAATGCCTGTAACTTGAATATTGTCTTTGATTAACTCTGCTGCGAGCCTGCGGGTGAGCTGTATTACCGCAGCCTTTGACGCCTGATAACTGTAGGTTTGCCACGGATTGATTTTCAATCCATCTATTGAGGCTATGTTAATAACTTTAGCGGGTCGTTCAAACGATGCTGATTTTTTTAGCAACGGATATAACGCCTGGGTCAGAAAGAATAATCCTTTAACATTTATATCCATTGTCTTGTCCCAGCCAACCTCTGAGTGAATTTTAAATTCCTCGACCCATGCGGCGCCTGCGTTATTAATCAGGATATCAAGTCGGTCCTCATTCTGACTTATAACTTCTGCTACATACTGACATCCCTCAACTGTTGAAAGATCAGAAGGTATTCCGATGACCCTGTCACCATACTCATCAACAGTGTTGTTGATTTGTTCTTGCTTGCGAGCACTGATATAAACACGCCTGCAACCAGCAGCGAGGTATCCTTCGAGAATCATCTTGCCAACACCACGGGAACCACCAGTAATTAAAACTGTGCGGTTATCAAGATTGAATAATGTTTTCAGATCCAATGCCATCACCATTACTGTTGTTTGAGCAAAGTTACTTGTACCGGAGCCGTTTCTATTTTCTAACGATTTGTAAATTATCCGGAATTAACACTAAACACTTATTCCCGGGAAAAGTCAGATCCATA
>CAZKAQ010000046.1:0-25870 GCA_964550655.1 uncultured Granulosicoccaceae bacterium | reverse complement strand
GTGAAAACAAATCTCTGCGCGATATGCTCGCCATTTCATGAATAGTCCGGGCTAACACTAAGGCTGAGGTGGTGCCATTTCGAATCAGTTCATCGGTAAAGAACTCAGCGACGTCATTGGCATAGTTGATATCCGCAAACCGTCGTTCAGTTGGAAAGGTATATTTCTCCAACCAATCCAACAGTTGCTCACCGTGAGATGCAATCATATCGGTTTGTGGATAATGGATATGCGTATCAACAAACCCCGGCACGATCAGTTTGCCACGATAATCTTCAACAGGTATATCATCAGAAAGCTGCGGCAGTACCGAGTCTGCATGGTCAAGCATCTCAACCTTGCCATCACGAATCAGCAGCAATCCGTCTTCAAAATAGAACCAGCCTTGATCACCCGCATTATCCAGTGGGTCACTTACACAATGCAGAAACGAGCTTCGAAAGGCCCGGGTGCCAGTAGAATTGCCATTAGAATTAATTGATGATTTCACAGAGGTATTTTCGAGTTATTTGCCTGCTTACATGCCAGAGCCGATTTTTTAGAATCTTTACATCGCAGCACTTCGTTTTCCACGAGCTGTTGCAGCTGCGCTGCAACAGCGATAGCAATTACGCCAGGTTCTTTACCACTGATACTATCAATACCGATTGGACAGACCAAACGATTTACCGCCTTGTCTCCAAGACCACGTGCGAGCAGCCTTTTTCTGAAGCGTTGGTTTTTACTGGAAGAGCCAATCAAACCGCAAAAGGAAACGTTGATTTGTTGCAATGCCTGTTCACAGATTTTTAAATCAAGCTGATGATTGTGCGTCATGATCAGTACGTAAGTACCGGGCGGTGCGCTATCAATTTCTTCTTCGGGTTCATCGCAAGTAACTACAGTAACGTTGTTCGGCAAAGACTCTGGAAATAGTTCTTCTCGACTATCAATCCAGGTTATACGACAAGAGAGCGCCTGCAGCACTGAAACCACCGCCTGCCCCACGTGGCCTGCACCGAACAGCATTAAGTGAAAGCTTTCAGAGCTTGTCAGTTCGTATAAAAGATCATCTTGCTCATGCTGAGCTGTCAAAGCACGATTTGACAACAGCTCGCGAGCGTACAACACAGCTTTTGATTTCTCCTCCGATTGTGTTTGCACTTCCCGAGTTCCATCCGGGTTAGAGCTCATCAGCTCACCATAACAATCCGACTCGGTAACGATTAGTTTGCAAGCATCTTGTTGATGAACCTGCTCTTTATTATTGAGCGAGGTAACGATAACCGCCGGTATTTCTGATTCAAAACATTGCCCAAGCGATTGAATCCACGGCGCCTCAGAATTGCTGATGCGCTCGTACATGAGCTCGACCATGCCACCACAGCATTGTCCTAACGATGGACCCAGTGGAATTTTTTCAAAGTAACGCGGTGAAGCATTTGCATCAGTTAACAGCTTATGTGCAGATTCAATCGCACGAAACTCAAGATGACCGCCGCCAATAGTCCCCACACACTGATGACCCATCACCAGCATTTTGGTCCCGGCTGCTCTGGGAGCTGAACCACGGGTTTGTTTAACAGTAATCAGCACGCTGGCACTAACTGCACTACACGGTAGAGCACAAAGTGCCTGTAACCAGTCTGCGGATCCGGATGATCTTGAGAAATTACGCACGAGCGGAGTCCGCCTGCTGCTGCACCGTCATCACAGCAGACAATATTTTTTCCGGTGTTGCCGGCGCTTCGAGTGGTGGGTTAATTCGATAATCGCCCAGGCTTGCAATCGCATCCCGGATGGCAAAAAGAACAGAAAATGCCAACAATAGCGGCGGTTCACCGGCTGCCTTGGAACGCATGATCGTATCTGCACGATTCTGATTTTTGTATAGTCGGGTATTGAACTTTAACGGGCAGTCATTGACCGCCGGTATTTTATAGGTCGATGGCGCGTGAGTCATTAGACGACCACTGTCATTCCAGTGCAGCTCTTCCAAAGTCAGCCAGCCCATGCCCTGTATAAACCCGCCTTCAACCTGGCCGATATCAATCACTTCATTGATCGAGTTGCCGACATCGTGCAGCAGATCTGTCTGCAGCAGCTTCCACTCACCGGTCAAAGTATCAATAATCACCTCTGAAACTGATGCACCATAGGCAAAGTATTGAAAAGGGCTTCCGCTGAGCGTTTCTCTGTCCCAGTTTATTCCGGGCGTGGCATAGAATCCATCGGACCAGAGCTGCACTCTGGCAACATAGGCCTGTTGTACCAAATCAGAGAAAGCCATAGATTGCCCATCGGCACTAACGGTGTCATTGGTAAATTGAATATCATCAGCACTACCACCAAATATTTCAGCTGCAAAAGCTGCCAGCCTTGCTTTAATTTGCAATGCAGCATCTTCTGCCGCCTTGCCATTTAGATCTGTACCAGTCGAGGCAGCGGTTGCCGATGTGTTCGGTATTTTATCTGTAACGGTTGCAGTCGCACTGACTGTATTGCTGCTCACTCCCAGTGTATGGGCCACTACCTGCACCACTTTGGTATGCAGCCCCTGCCCCATTTCTGTACCACCATGATTCACCAGTATTGATCCGTCGGTATAGATATGAACCAGCGCCCCTGCCTGATTAAAGTGCACTACATTAAAGGAGATACCGAACTTAACCGGCGTTAATGCGATACCCTTTTTCAGTATCGGGCTTTGCAGATTAAACTCACGAATTTTATCTTTGCGCTGCCGATAGTCACTGGATTGCTCAAGCTCGTCGACTAATTCGTGAATAATATTGTCTTTGATCACCTGAGCGTAGGGGGTTGTATTGCGCTCGTTGATGCCATAGAAGTTCAGCTTTCTAACATCGAGCGGATCTTTACCTAAATTACGAGCGATGTCATCAATGAAGTATTCGATTGCGATCGCACCCTGCGGACCACCAAACCCTCGAAAAGCTGTATTGGATTGCGTATTAGTTTTGCCGCACATAGCAGATATACTGACATCACCAAGATAGTAAGCGTTATCAAAGTGGCATAATGCGCGGGTTACCACCGGTGGTGACAGATCAGTTGAATATCCGGCGCGCGATACCAAAGAGATCTTTGCCGCTAGTATTCTACCTTCGTTGTCATAGCCAATATCATAGTCATAGTAAAAACAATGGCGTTTACCGGTTGCCATAAAATCATCGTCTCGATCAAGACGTAATTTAATCGGCTGTTGAAGCCTGTGTGCCGCGATTGATGCAATACAAGCAAACATGGCCGACTGTGACTCCTTGCCACCAAAGCCACCACCCATCCGACGAACCTCCACCGTCACTTGACTGGACGTTAGTGCAAGCGCCTCAGCTACCAGATGTTGCATTTCAGTGGGATGCTGCGTTGAGCAATACAGGTGTATTGAGCCGCGCTCTTTAGGAATGGCGTAGGAAATCTGACCTTCCAAATAGAACTGTTCCTGCCCGCCAATATCCATTTCACCTTTAAGTCTGTGTGGCGCCGTAGCCAGTTTTTTATCCGGCTCACCCGTCTGACGGTGTATGGGGGGCACTACGAAGGATTTCTTTAGCAAAGCCTCCTTTGGTGTTCGTATGGCCGGCAGATCTTCGTATTCTACATTGACCTTTTGCGCCGCACGCCTCGCTGCATCGTAGGAATCTGCGATTACTGCAAACACTGGCTGCCCGACACACTGTACTAGCCCGTCAGCCAATATGGGATCATCATGAATAATCGGACCACAGTCGTTACGCCCGGGAATATCCGCGGCGATCATTACATCGACAACACCGGGTGATGATCTGACCGCTGACAAATCCATTGAAATAATATTAGCGTGGGCTCTTTGGCTTAAGCCGAGAGCGCAGTGAAGCGTACCTGCAAGTTCCGGCAGATCATCGGTGTAGATCGCTTCTCCGGATACATGTAATTCAGCTGACTCATGAGGTAGCAACTTATTCATTGGCTCAGCTCAACAAGGTACGATTGGGCACAGACAAACTGAAACAGCGTAGAATTGCCTAACGCTGAGGCCATCATGTCTGCGCAAAAACACTTAAATTTTCAACAGCAACCGGATTGTCTGCTCGGGTCTCAAGATAGAAACGGTAGAGCAGATTTCGCGCAAGTTGCTGTCGATTTTGTTCACTGGCACGCATATCACTCAGCGGCTGATAGTCTGTGAGGACTGCCGCTTGTGCTAAACCTAGCGTCTCTTCGTTCCATTGCCGTCCAATAAGCGCCTGTTCACAAGCGGTTGCGCGTTTGGGAATCGCAGCCACGCCCCCGAACGCAATCACCGCCTCAAAGATTTTGCACCCATCAAGCTCAAGCGAGAAGCCGCCACAAACTGCAGAGATATCTGAATCATATCGTTTTGAAACTTTATAAGTACGTAGCACCTGAGATGAGGTTGGCAACGGCACTTCTATCGCGATGATCAGCTCATTTTCCTGCAACTGTGTTTGCATGTAGTCGAGATAAAAATCCTGCAACAATAGCGTGCGTTCACCAGTTGAGTGGGCAAGCACAACGCGTGCGCCTGCCGCAATCAGCCACGGCATTGAATCACCAATCGGCGAACCGTTGGCAATGTTGCCACCCAGCGTGCCAGCGTTTCTGATTGGCAGTGAGGCAAATCGCTCATGCATTTCTGCAACATGCGGGTAGTACTTTACAAGCGTGCCGTAGGCATCAGATAGTGACGCCCCGGCCCCTATCCGTATATGTGTATCATCGACATCAACTGTATTCAGTTCTTCGACCTGACCTATAAAAATAATATCGCCAAGGTCACGCAGTTGTTTATTGACCCATAAGCCGATATCCGTACAGCCAGCCAGTACCGTTGCAGCTGGCAGCTCTGTTCGCAGTTGTTTAAGCTCTGTTAATTGCCGTGGTGCATAGAAGGTAGCATCCTGATGCGTGTACACCAATGACTGATCGCGGCGTAACTTCTGTAGCTCAGTGACCAGTCCCGAATTATCGAATGCGACTTCCGGCAATTGAAACATGCGCTGGCCTGCCTCAAGTATTGGCCGGTAACCAGTGCATCGACAAAGGTTTCCAGTCAGCGCTGAACGCAACTGTGCATCATTAGCCTGTGTTCCGGCTTCCTGATGCTGTTTATAAACCTGCCACAAAGACATCACAAAACCCGGTGTGCAAAAGCCACACTGTGATCCATGGCAATCCACCATCGCCTGCTGGGCAGGATGCAAAGCCCCGTCTGCCTGACGCAGATACTCAACCGTAAAGACTGCCATACCATCAAGCGATGGCAGAAACTGGATGCAGGCATTAACAGTTTTGGATATCAACTGATCTTTAACAAGACCTGCAACGACAACAGTACATGCACCACAATCACCCTCTGCACATCCCTCCTTGGTACCACTGAGAAACTGCTGGTTGCGAAGGTAGGTCAGTACCGGGGTAGTCAGCCCTACACCCGAGACCTCAACAGGCTTCATATTGAGTAGAAATCGGATGGTACTGTGTTTATCTGTTTTTACAGATGCGGTGTTATTCATGGCTATTTGTTTATAACACACCAGCTTTCAACACCCCCGACATAGCAGTCCATTCCTGCCAAATCGCCATCATACAGGGGCACGATGATTGTGGAAAAGCAGTTGATCCCGATGAATACTGGCCAGGAGTCTGCATTATTAAAAATGTGGCGTGTGTTGGCATAACAGGATTATGAAGCTAAAGCGCCAACTCAGCAAAGCTCTGAGGCCCTTCTTCGAACCGTCATGAATATCTCACGCTTTAAATGATCAATACAATTAGTGTCGAATAACCGAATAACCGAATAACCGCTGCAAATAACTGGCCTTGGTATTTTCTCGAACCACCACAACACTAAATATCAAAATAAGATTGACCCCTTATTAGTTTTGACGTGCCTTTCCACGATTCATCATACGGTATAACGCGTCCTCGTCTTGAATTCGTACTGGCTTTGAGATTGTTTCAGGCTGCTATAACATCGTAGCAAATTGTCTTCTTAGGATTACACACAGCAACATATAAAATTTTTATGCAGCGAATCCGGTCGCGGCGCACGGCTTATCCGGCTCCGCCGGGCCTACTTCGCAACCTACACCGTGCTATCGCTACGCGGCTGTTGGCTGGTCGACCTGGGCAAAGCGAAAGCCAATGTCGTTGACGCGGCGAGACGGCGCAAGCCTGAAACGGCAAGCCGAGCGGCAGCGACGGGCGCCGTTGAACCAGCAGCCGCCGCGCAGAACACGATCATCGCCCTCAATTACCCCACTCGGGTCAATGGCCGAACCCCCTGCTTCGTACTCCCCATACCAATCTTCACACCATTCGTAAACACTACCGTGCATTTGAAATAGCCCCCAATAATTCGGGTTAAAACCCTCGGCTTTTACCTCCGTTGTTTCCTTTCGAAACAATCCCTTTTCACCATCGCTATAAGGATAATTTCCGTCATAGTTAAACTGATCAGTCGAGATAATGTTTCCAATGCTAAAGGGGGTGGTTGTACCAGCCCGACAGGCATATTCCCACTGAGCTTCAGTGGGCAAACAGAGCTGGAATCGGTCGTTATACCTGTTACAGCGGTCGAGGAATGATTTAACATCTTTCCAGCTCACTCGTTCAACTGGATGTTTCTCGCCTTTAAAAAAACTGGGATTTTCACCTGTCACTGCAACCCAGAGTTCCTGCGTACAAGTAGTGTCTGCAAACCAGAAGCCCTTTGTTAGTTGAACTTCATGCAACACTTCGTCCTCTTCACGCTCCAACTCATCCGTCGGTGAGCCCATCATAAATTCACCAGGTGGTATCCAGCGCATTTTCTGCTGAACGCCCGCGATTTCCAGTGTTTTCCAAAGTCCGTAAAAATCAAAACCCCAGGCTATGGCATCCAGAGGTGGAAACAAGGATGGCGGTGAATGTTCAAAATTACGATTAGGCAGAAGCGACTGCATAATTCAAATACCACCGTGAGCTTTCGCAACTACTACTAACACACGGCGGGTTACAACGGTTCGCCATGGATATCCTCCACGGACAGGATACAACGCTGGTCGACCAGATGGCGTCCACCGACTGGTTGAGCTCGGCAAAGCGAAAGCCAATGTTGTTGTCGCGGTTAGTCGGCTCTTTCCTGTTACGGTAAGCCGAGCGGCAGTGACGGGCATTGTTGATCCAGCTGCCGCCGCGCAGAAGCTGGCCGATCCATTCTGGATCAGCTGTCTGTCAACTTGCAGCACACGATGTTGCGCCATAAAAAGATTCAACGCGGATTCCGCGTTTTCATCACCTGTAGCAGGAACCGCAAATACCTTGAGTTTCAATCGTTATCCCTTCGAATAGAATTTTTTACAACGCCAAATATCCCGTCGGAAGCGGCGCGGCTTTTCCGGCTCCGCCTGGCCTGCTCCGCTCCCTCCCTGGTATGCACTGGCTTGCAAAAAGCCGTGTAGCGTTTCTCTGATTCTGTTTTGCCGACACCCAAGCCAAGAGTTCTTGCTACACTGACCTCTACCGAGCAGACTCCCAAACCAGAGCAAAATGAAAATGGCAGATGTTGCAATTCTGGTTGATGTACAAAATATCTACTACACCTCCATGAGTGCTTTTAAGTGCCATTTTAACTATCGAGAGTTTTGGCGCCGGGTTAGTGCAGAGCATCAGATTAAATCAGCTATCGCCTACGCAATTGAGCGCAACGACAACAAGCAGAGGCAATTTCAGAATATTCTGCGTGAAACCGGTTTTGAGGTGAAGTTAAAGCCTTATATTCAACGTGCTGATGGCTCTGCCAAAGGGGATTGGGACGTTGGTATTACACTTGATGCCGTACAACTTGCCTCTACTGTAGACAAGATTATTCTGCTATCGGGCGATGGGGACTTTGATCTGCTGGCAACTACCGTACGCAAACAATACGGCGTTGAGTTTGATGTTTACGGGGTAGAAAAACTGGCCGCCCGATCCTTAATCGATGCGGCGACCAATTTTACTGCGATTGATGGTGATTTACTTTTGCAGGTAAATCCCCGAAGCTGACCATCCTGTAGGGGGATAAGTCTAAAGCGCATCCACCATTGTTTGTAGATTGGTGGATGCGCCTCCGGCTTATACCACCCTACCCGAAAAGCCTCGAGTAGGTGTAAGCCCGATTAGGTTGGGCAGTAGAATAATTAAAACTTAAGCAGGTCTTTCAATTTGTCTTTAGCCTGATCTTTGATTTCATCTACCGCTTCGTCTGCCTTTGCTTTTTGCGCTTCGATCTGTTCCTGAGCTTGTTGTTCCAGTCGCGCTTTTTCTGCCTCCAGCTTTTCCTGAGCTGCAAGTTTTGCAGCGTCTGCTTTGGCCTTTGCTTCGGCTTTGATTTTATCAGCTTCCTGTTTTGCCAATGCCTTTGCAGCGTCTTCGGCCTGGTTAGAGAAATCATCTTTGATGGCAGCGAACACGGTACCGCTAAAATCATTACTCAATTCGTCAAAGGTGCCGCGGATCGGAATATTCGCTGTAACACCTTTGAGATCTTCGAGATCCTTTCCACCCTGCCCCTGAACTGAGCCGACAACACCCGGTTTGACCGTATAATCAACATATTCCTCCGGCAAATTCACGGTACCTGCGCCGGAAATTCTTAAGGCAGGCGCACGAAGGTCCAGATCATCTGACTGGATTATGCCGTCGGTAATTGCAGCACTTATATGCAATGCCGAGAAATCAGTTTTACTCACCGGCTCCTCTGATGTTTCTGTGGCGTTGCTAAAAAATGACCTGGCCCGCCTGAGCTGATAGCCGATATTGATACCGTTGATTGCTCCGTCGGTAAAATCAGAAACGAATTGTCCGTTTAAATTACGCGTTAATTGATTAACGGTACCACCCGTTGTAGTGATATCTGCGCTGACAATTGCCTCACCACTGAGAGGTGCAGAGCTTTGCAGAAAATCCTGTAGAAGCGGCTCGGCTTGTATTTTGGTCACACTGGTTGAAAATTTAAATTTTGGATCTGTGTTAGTGACATCGACGACAATGTTCGTCGCCATATCTCCTTCATAGAGAGAGGCTTTAATGTCGTTAAGACTAATGACGCCATTGTTGGCAGTAACAGGAATTTCAATGTTCTGTGTGGTCAGGTTAGATACTTTAAAAATGCCAATGCTGAACTTTCCATCTACCGACAGCTGTCTTAGCGTGTCTATCGGCAGAGCTAAAGGCTCATCACCGGTGCTTTCGGCGCCAGGGTTATTCGCTTCTGCGGTGCCACTCACTGGTGCCAGGTAGCGATCAAGGTCAATGGCATCCAGAGCGAGATCAAACTCTACCGGTGGCACAGCTTGTGTCAGATCAGGTAGCGCAACACTGCCACCGAAGGTGGTGTCGTCAAGTTTAATTGATAAATCTTTAAGCGTTGCCGCTTTTGCAGAGCCGGACAGATTCATCGACACCGACGCTGTTTGCAATACTTGTGGATCCTGAGTTGCAGGTAACTCAACTTTTAGTCTTTCTGCGAGCGTACGCGGGCTAAATGTATTGCTCTTTAAGGCAGAGTTGATCGTCGGGTTGGTGTCGAGATTAGTAAGCTGTACATCACCGGAGAGCTCCACTCCAACGGTATTCAGGTTTAACGCGGTAATGGATGCTGTCTGCGCCAGCAGGTCAGCGACCACGTCGCCCTCAAGAGCCAGAGTAAAGTCTTGTACCGGAACGGCTTCACCCGATGCAATGGTTGCCAGCTTGAATTGACGGATTTGGTATTTTTGATTGTCCAGGTCTGCAGTAATTTTTCCACCACCATTTACTTGTGCACTTAAACCCATGCTGGTGCTTTCAACAATGAAGTCAGTTGTCATTGAAAAGGGCTTTGCGAGTTCAATGGTGTCGCTATTCAGATTAAAACTGGTTAGCAAGGCATCGGTATTGTTCTGCGCGTCCTGCCATCTTATCTGTGCATCACTAATTACGATGGATCCAATCACAAGGTCCTGCAAACCATCATCATTGCCGGCATCGGCGGAGCCTGAGTCCGCCTTGCTATCAGCTTCAGCATCCGCACTGTTTGCAGCAACAAGATCATCCCAGTTGGTCGTGCCGTCCGCTGCGCGCTGCAGATCGAGATTCAAACCCTTGAGTTCGACAGTATTAACTTCGACCGATTTCTTCAGCAGCGGCAACAATTTTACCTTAACCTCGGCGCTTTCAATCTGAACAAACGGTGAGTCACCGAATCCGTCCGGGTTGGCCATAGATATCGAGCCGAGAGAAAGCCCGGCCCATGGAAAATAACTTAGATTGATATCACCATCGATAGACAGCTCACGACCGGTTTTTTCGAGCGCCAGTGACTGAATTTTATCTTTGTAATCGTTTGGATCAATCAGATTGAGTGCCAAAAAAACGCCGCCGATCAGCAACACTGCTATTATCGCCAGCCCGAGGATTAGACGTGTAATTATTTTCACAAACAGGTTCCAGGTAACTTTAAAGTCAAATTGATAATATAGACGGAATTGCCGAATAAAACGCAGATGTTCCGGTCAATGCTCAAGACTTGGGGCTCTACATTTTGAATAACCGTGACCTTACTGCGATCATCGATTCCAGCCCGGACTAAAATGCGGGTGCCTTTCGCCGACTATGGCTGGCTGGGCGATTCACCACCAAATTTTATCGTTAATTTCCAAATAAGAGCTTAATGAAGCTCGCAGCGGCACCCAAGGACAAGGCACCCAAGGACAAGCTGCAATTTTAACGCAACAACTTTGTATGTGATTATTACGATATCCCTGTTACGCTGTTTGCCCGGATATTTTTACCGAGCCGTCGCGATACCGATGTCACTTGCAAGCAGATCCGACATCGTACTACGTCTTGTGCCGGAGAAAACAGTTAACTGATTAAAAGCAGTCAACCGATTTCTACGCAGACGCGACGGGCTTCCAGCGGTGAAAGACCACGAGCGCAATCATGACCGCAAGAGCCGACACTATAAACGGCGCTGCAGGCAAATAGATCGCCGAATCTTCACGAGTGAAGTGACTGAATACTCTGGTCATTACAAACGGACTGACAATTGTCGCTATTGCGGTTAACGAACTCATAACCCCCTGCAACTCGCCTTGTGTATTCTTCGGCACATTGTTGCTCATCAGACCCTGAAGCGCGGGTACCGCAACCGCGCTGAATACACTGATTGGCAAATAGGCAAATACATGCCAGGTTTCAGTCATCAATGGATAGGCGAGAAACGTTAACAGGTGAATGCACATGCCAAATAGTGCAGTGACCCTTTCACCAAATCTTTTAAGAATAGGACGAATCAACACGCCCTGAATAATAACAATGCCAAAACCATAGGCTGCCAGTGATAAACCAACCATACGTGCATCCCAGTTAAACTGGGCCCTGCCAAAAAATGCCCATACAGATGGATAAACAAAGAATGCAATACTCAACAACAAAAACACGATTAACATCGGCATGATTGCAGGCAGTTTTTTCATCTGTGCAAACGCGCCAAACGGATTGGCCCGCCGCCATTCAAAGGTACGTATATTATCTTTGGTTACGGACTCAGGCAGTACAAAGTAACCGAACAACATATTCGCAAAAGCAATAGCTGCGGCTGCAAAAAAAGGTGCACGTGATCCAAACTCAGCTAACAGTCCACCGAGCATTGGTCCGAGTACAAAACCAACACCAAATGCGGCACCCAACAGGCCGAAGTTCTTTGCTTTATCTTCATGACTTGAGATATCAGCCATATAGGCTGCGGCTGTCGACTGTGTGGCAGCGGTGATGCCACCAATAAAACGACCGACAAACAGTAACCACATGGATTGTGCAAATCCCATGATGAGGTAATCCACTGCCATAACAAACAGTGCCACCAGCAGTACCGGACGCCTGCCTATGGCATCGGACAGTCCGCCGAGTGTTGGCGAAAACAAAAACTGATTGATGGCGAATACTACCGTCAGCATGCCACCCCATAGAGCAGCCTGACTGAGATCGACGTTACCAACCTCGCGAATCAGGTCCGGCAGCACTGGCATAATGATGCCAATACCCATCGAATCGAGTACGACGGTGATGAATATGAATACAACCGGCAGGCGCATAGGGGTTCCGGTGCGAACAGTTAATTCACAAAATGAAAAAAGTGCGTCAGTCTACCTGCCTTTCCAAACCGGATCGCGTTTTTCCGCAAACGCTTTAGCGCCTTCGAGCTGATCTTCAGAACTGTAAAGCTTATCAACTGTTGCAAGCTGTCTTTTTGAAATCCGGTTTAACGCATCCTGAAATTTCATATCTTCTGCTTCTCTTACTACCTCTTTGATAGCGGCATAGACCAGAGGCGGGCCGGAGACCAGGAGTCTTGCAAGCTCCCAGGTTTTATCCAGCAGTTCATCGGGCTCGCAAATCTCTTTTAACAAGCCCCACCGCATGGCTTCTTCAGCATCAAACCAGCGTCCGGTCAAAAGCAAATCCATCGCTACATGATAAGGGATGCGCTTGGGAAGCTTGACTGAAGCAGCATCCGCAACAGTGCCTGAACGTATCTCCGGCAGTGCAAAAGTTGCGGTATTGGATGCCATTATCAGATCGCATGACAAAGCAACCTCCAGCCCGCCACCACAACAAATTCCGTTAACCGCACAGATAACCGGTTTATTCAGATTGCCAAGCTCCTGTAAACCACCGAAGCCACCAATACCGTAGTCACCATCGACCGCATCACCATCTGCCGCTGCTTTTAAATCCCACCCCGGGCAGAAGAACTTCTCTCCTTCTGCACGCAGTATGGCAATACGCAACTCGGGATCATCTCGAAAGCCCATAAAGATCTCACCCATGATTCGACTGGTGGCAAGATCAATTGAGTTCGCTTTGGGTCTGTCGATCGTAACTTCGAGTATCTGACCTTCACGGCGGGTTTTGATAGGTTTATCTGTCATAGTTTTTCCGATAGTGATTCAGACGCGGTGATTAATGCGTCAACAACCATAGCTTTATTAGTAAGACATAGTAAGGGGTTAATCTCCACCTCTGCTACGTCATTCCGGTTTGACTCAACCCACTGGCATAACTGCAGTATTGATTGTGCGACTGACTGTATATCTGCAACGGACTGTCCGCGGTATCCGTTCAATACATTGGCAATTCTTAACTCAGCTAACTTCTGCCTGAGCATGTCTTCAGTCACTGGCAACAGCATGGTAACGGTATCACGCAGCAACTCAGCCAGTACACCTCCGGCCCCGACAGTAAGCTTAAATAAACCGTCTGGCTCACGCACTACTCCGACTAACAGCTCAGCCACAGCCTTTTGAAAATAGGGCTCGATTAGTAATTCGTTTGATTTTTCGAACAAGCTATCACAATGCTCACGCAACGCTGCCTCTGTTTGTACATCAAGTACAACGCCGCCCTGCTCTGTTTTATGGGCTACACCGGATACTTTTATCACCAGTGGATAGCCGGTAGTGCGACTCGCATCTACCGCCTGATTAACACTTTTTACCTTTACTGCCGATGCAACCGGTAAGCCTGACGCTCTTAACAGCGATTTCGCCTCGTACTCGGACAAAACAACAGTTCGCTCAAGCGGCAGACCGGATTGCAATAAAGGCTGATTTTGCGCGCGTTGTCTGCCAATGGCAGAAGCTGCAGCCACAGCATCGAGCGCTTCTTCAACACCTGCGAATGCTGGTACATTTTTTTGCATCAAATGATCAGCCAGTGATTCCGGCAGATTCTCGGGCAGTGTTGCCAACACGGATACAACAGCGCCGGTTTTCTCTTTTGCCTCCAACAATGCATTAACCGCCACCCACCAGCTATCGTCATCACAGATGTCACCACGTGGGAAGTCGATCACCAGAAACGTCATTGCCGCAGGTGTGACTAACATGGCAACAAACATTTCTGTCATTGCATCAAAGTCATTCCATATATAGGTGTGATAGTCGAGCGGATTGGCAAGCGCTACCATGGGACCCAGCGCACTGCGCAGCGCTTCTTTTTGTTCTGTGCCAAGTGCCGGATAGACCAGTGGTCTGTCGCCAATTGCATCAGCCATTAAGCTCGCCTCACCACCCGAGCAGCTCATTGAGGCAATGGTATTGCTTTGCAGCGGTCCGCAACTGTGCAGCAATTTAAGTGTCTCAAGAAACGAAGGAATGGAGTTAACCCGTGCAAACCCGAGCCTTTCCAAGAGTGCGGAAGCCGATGCATCACTACCGGACAATGAATTGGTATGTGAGACCATTGCAGACTGAGACTGCTCTGTTTTACCGGCTTTAATAACCACGATGCCCACACCCTGTTTGTGAGCTTTCTCTGCCAGTTTCTGCAGACCGGTAATATCGCCAAAGCCCTCTATGTGTAAGCCGATTGCAGTGACACGTTTATCATCGAGCAGTGCACTGGCCATCTCTGCAAGACTGACTTTGGCCTGATTGCCCGCAGTCATAACATAGGCGATCGAGAGTCCGCGGCGCTGCATTGTCATATTGATGGCAATGTTTGAAGACTGGGTAATGATGGCTACACCACTTTGCACGCGTTTACCACCGTGCTGATCAGGCCATAACAATGCACCATCGAGGTAGTTAATCAGCCCATAACAATTCGGACCTATTATTGGCAACCCTTCAGCAGCTTGTAACAACTGAGCCTGCAGTGCGACACCTTCCTCATCTTCTGCTGCGGCTTCACTGAAACCCGAAGCAAAACAAACCGCACCGCCTGCACCACTTGAAGCCAGGTGGCTGACAATATCTATGGTCAGATGACGGTTAACACCGATGAAGGTGGCATCGGGTGCTGCCGGAAGATCTTCGATATGACGGTAGCAAGAGTAACCATGCACTTCATCAAGCTTTGGATGTACCGGCCAGATATCACCGTCAAACTGCATCCGCACGCATTGCTCAACAACGTTGCGACCCCATGAGCCACCGACTACGGCAATGCTTTTGGGGCGCAACAGCCGACTGAGATCGCTTACCTGCCCGGTCATTGTTTTAAGTTACGCGCCAAGAGGCCGTAACAACTCACGACTGATAATATGCCGCTGGATCTCGGAGGTGCCGTCCCAGATACGCTCTACTCTGGCATCGCGCCAGAAGCGTGCAAGCGGCAGATCACTCATTAAGCCCATGCCGCCATATATCTGTATTGCTTCATCAGTGACTCTGGCAAGCATTTCAGAGGCATAGACCTTGGCACTGGCAATCTCGCGATTGGCAGGCAACTGCTGATCAAGCCGCCAGGCACCCGAGAGGGTTAACAAGTCTGCCGCATCGATCTCGGTGATCATATCGGCTATTTTAAAACCGACCCCCTGAAACTTGCCAATCGGCTGACCAAACTGTTTGCGTTCTGCGGCCTGCGTCAGTGCCAGATCAAATACTCGTCGTGCACGTCCAACGCACATGGCGGCAACCGTAATACGCGTTGCATACAGCCATTCATTCATAATGTTAAAGCCACCGTGCAGTTCACCCAGTATTTGCGATGCAGGCAGACGGCAGTCATCAAACTGTAATCGACAGTTCTGATAACCGCGATGCGATACCGAATCATAGCCCGGTAGTATTTCAAAACCCGGTGTACCGCGATCAACCAGAAAGCAGGTTATTTTCTTTTTTAGTCCGCGCGGCGTTTCTTCTTCACCGGTGGCAATAAATACAATCACAAAGTCTGCAACATTGGCGTGCGATATAAAGTGCTTGCTGCCGTTGACAACCCAGTCACCACCCTGTTTTTTAGCAGTACATTTCATACCGCGAACATCGGAGCCTGCGTCGGGTTCTGTCATTGCCAAGGCATCCATTTTTTCACCACTTACTGCAGGCAACAGATACTTTTCACGCTGTTCACCCGTGCATGCCATCAGAATGTTCGAAGGACGACCAAAAAAATGATTCAACGCCATGGAAGCACGACCAAGCTCCCGCTCCAACAGACAGAAGTCAACATGGCTCAATCCACCACCGCCAACCTCCTCTGGCATATTGGATGAGTAAAACCCGATATCCATGCACTTTTGTTTTATTTCCTGAGCGATCTCCGACGGCACTTCACCTGTGCGTTCAACCAGATCTTCGTGTGGATATATTTCTTTTTCGCAGAACTCACGTACTGTCGAGACAATCAGTTCCTGTTCTTCAGACAAGGCAAAGTTCATTGATGACACTCGCAGATTAGTTGGCGTCTTTAAGACGTTGATCGTGCTCGTTAAGCAGACGACCAGCACCCCAGTCAGTTTGCTTCAGACCACGCATCATGGCCACCAGATTGTTATCGCGAATTTGCTCAAGCTCTCTGATAGAGTACTTGCCTGATTGCTGATCCGACTGGGTGGCAATTTTATCGACCAGTTCATCAGTCAGTTCAGGCACATCCATCAGTTTGGTCCAGGGCCACTGCAGGCAGGGACCAAACTGTTCTATAAAGTGTGCCATGCCTGCTTCACCACCGGCTACACGATACGTTTCAAACAAACCCATCTGTGCCCAGCGCAGACCGAAGCCGTAACGGATGGCATCATCTATTTCTTCTGTGGTTGCTACGCCATCTTTTATAAGCCACAGACCTTCACGCCAGACTGCCTCAAGAAAACGATCCGCTATATGTGCATCGATCTCTTTGCGTACCTTCAGTGGCTTCATACCGATAGAAGACAGTAACTCACAGGCGCGATCAACAATGGCGCTATCTGTGTTAATACCTGCAACCACTTCAACCAATGGCAAAAGATAAACAGGATTAAATGGATGAGCGACCAGTATCTGCCCCGGTCTGGTGGCATTCTCCTGCAAAACACTCGGCTTGTAGCCGGATGTTGAAGACCCAAGCACTGCGGTCTCAGGAGCGTATTGTTGTATTTCTTTAAAGACGCTGTGTTTTATCTCTATACGCTCGGGCACGCTCTCCTGAATCCAGTCAACGTTTTCGACCGCAGCCTCCACGCTTTCGACAAAACTCAACGCACCTTCAGCCGGCATTGGAACATCTGCCAGTTGTGGCAACGAGGCACGAGCGTTATCGAGCATTTCATTGATTTTACGATCGGCATCCGGTGATGGATCATAAACGCGAACATTCCAGCCGTTTAGTAAAAACCGCGCGGCCCAGCCTCCACCAATAACGCCGCCACCGATAACAGCTGCTGTTTTATCACTCATAGATTCACTCACAATAGTGTCTGTTAACGGGGAGATTGTTTTTTAAGATTTAGCATGTCGCGTACTTCCGCAGGCCCCATCACTTTTGAACCAAGATTCTCAATGATAGACACCGCACGTTCTACCAATTGAGCATTAGTCGCAAGTACACCTTTTTCAAGCCAGAGATTATCTTCAAGACCTACCCGCACATTGCCACCGGCAAGTACAGAGGCTGCGACATAAGGCATTTGATTTCGACTGATAGAAAAAGCCGAGAAAACCCAGTGATCGGGTACATTGTTAACCATGGCCATGAATGTATTCAGATCATCCGGTGCGCCCCACGGTATACCCATACACAGTTGCACCAGCGCCGGATCTTTGAGAATACCCTCTTCAACCAGTTGCTTTGCAAACCAGAGATGGCCTGTATCAAAAGCCTCGATCTCGGGACGCACA
Organism: uncultured Granulosicoccaceae bacterium; assembly: GCA_964550655.1. Taxonomy (GTDB): domain Bacteria; phylum Pseudomonadota; class Gammaproteobacteria; order Granulosicoccales; family Granulosicoccaceae. Next base: position 8,252 of record CAZKAQ010000046.1, on the reverse strand, counting down.
CCGAGATCAGTCATCATCTGCCCCATGGCTCTGAGCATGCCGGGCGTGTTGGTGGCAACATAGTCTGCTTCGGCAAAGTTCATAGTGCCGCAATCAAGCGTACAGATTTCCGGCAGGCATTCAGCGATGTGCGCGACCCGCTCAGCCGGGCCAACCAGATCAGTACCAGCTGCAGGCGGCAACGGATTTTCACCACCGCCAAACACGAGATCGCCACCCATACCTGCGGTGAGATTAAGCACGACATCAACGTCACTCGCACGAATGCGATCCGTGACTTCACGATAGTACTCAAGCTTGCGCGAAGGTGTACCGGTCTCGGGATCGCGTACATGACAATGAACCACCGCAGCGCCGGCACGGGCGGCATCAATTGCACTATTGGCAATCTGCTCCGGGCTGCGCGGTACGTGCTGAGAACGATCCTGTGATGCACCGGAGCCGGTGACGGCACAGGTGATAAAGACATTTTTGTTTGGTGTCAGAGTCATGGTCACAGCCAGATTGATATTGACTGCGATTGTATCTGTCAAAGCCTGCCGGGCACACGATTTAATTTAGCGTGCTGTGCTCTGCCGACGCCACGGTTGGTTCTGCAAGTGACCCATTGGTGAAGATTCGCGAAAAGGCATCAAGAAATACCAGTACTCTCCCCGCAGTCACACTTTAAGGAAGTTGCCGGTAGCCGTACGCACGGGCTCTATTTATTAGCGACTGTGCCTTGCCTGCCAGATAGAGCGATGCTGACTGGACCCGGTGATAGAGTAACTAAGATTTACCAAAGGCGTTAACGCGGCGAGCCAGGATTCCTCACCGTAGTCCTGCCAGCTTTCTACTGATATCAGCGCACCGTCGTAACCGGTTTGAAAAACCATAGGCAGTTGATCGGGATTGATAAAACCTCCCGCATAAACCTTGCCTTCAAACCCCGAATCACGCAATGCCTTAATCAGTGAGAAGCCTCTGCCATCAGCGACACCGTTAAAATCTATGACAACCGTGTCTGCATTCAGATTGACTGTTTCCGGATCGGCAGGATCAGCTTCTCCGTTGATTCGTAGCAGCGGACTTACCTCTGCTGCCTCCAGCTGACTGACTTTGCCATCTCTGCTCAACAAGCGCACTGAATCAGACATAAGCGGCTTCCTTGAAAGCTTCTTTGCCAACTCGATCATAAGTATCGGACAGGCTTTCGCCAGTATTACGCACATCGGTATAGAAGTTAACGATGCGTTCGATGGTAAGCGGTACTTCATCACCGGCAACACCCGGCCCCAGACGCTCTCCAATCGATGCATTTTCATCATGCCGACCGCCGAGCGTGAGCTGATAGTTTTCAACCCCGCCTTTATTCAGACCAAGCACACCAATGCTTGCCACATGGTGATGCGCACAGGCATTGATACAACCGGAGATATTAACCGACACCCCGCTAAGATCAGTATTCTTTTCTACCTGTCTGATCTTTGCACTGACTGCCTGCGCGATTGGAATTGATCGGGCAGTCGCCAGTGCACAGTAATCAAGCCCGGGACAGGCAATGATGTCACTCGGCAGGTCAATATTGCCTTCAGCAAGGTCGACTTCAACAAGCGCCTTCCATACCGCATACAGATCGCGTTCCTGTATGTGTGGCAGGACAAGATTCTGCCGATGCGTTACACGCAGTTCATCGTGCGAATATTGTTTTGCGATGTCGGCAACAGCACGCATCTGCTTTGAGGTGGCATCACCCGGTATGCCACCGGCGGGTTTTAAAGACACCATGGCTATGGCATAGCCCGCCTGCTTATGAGGTTTGACGTTTTGATTTTTCCAGGCGCTAAAGTCCGGATTACCAGAACCTGCATCACTGGCAACTGCAGTCGAGGTATATTCCGGCCCGCTAAAGTGCGCAGTTATTCTTGCAAGCTCGGCACTGACGAAACTGAAATCTTCTTTATCAATCTTCTGGTACTCGGCCTCAACCTGCTGTTGAAGTGTTTCAATCCCTGTCTCTGCGAGTAGTATTTTTATTCGTGCCTTGTATTTGTTGTCTCTTCGGCCATAGCGATTGTAGACCCGCATTATCGCTTCAAGGTATGGCAGCAAGACTTCTATGGTGACGTCAGATTTAAAAAGCTGTGCGATCTTTGGCGTTCGCCCCTGCCCGCCGCCAACCCAGATATCGGTTTTGATTTGATCATCCGGCCCGCGCTTAACACGCAGCCCGATGTCATGCACTTTAATCGCCGCACGGTCTATCGCACTTCCGGTTATTGCAAACTTGAACTTACGTGGCAGATAGGCAAACTCCGGATGCAGCGTTGACCATTGACGCAACAACTCACTTAAAGGTCGTGGATCAAATTCCTCGTCGGCTGCAACACCCGCAAAAGGATCAGAAGTGATGTTGCGAATACAGTTTCCACTGGTTTGAATGGCATGCATTTGTACACTGGCCAGTTCATCAAGAATATCCGGCGTCTCAACCAGCTTGGGCCAGTTGTACTGAATGTTCTGTCTTGTCGTAAAGTGACCGTAACCACGATCATACTTGTCGGCAATGTCGGCAAGTTTGTAAAGTTGTTTTGAATTCAGCACGCCATAGGGAATTGCAACACGCAACATATAGGCATGAAGTTGCAGATACAGACCATTCATCAGACGCAGCGGTTTAAATTCTGCTTCGCTTATTTTACCCTCAAGGCGTCGTTGCACCTGTGCACGGAACTCGGCACTGCGCTGCTCAACTATGGACTGGTCGAGCTCATCATATGCGTACATAGAATCAGGCGGCTCTGCTGCCTGCAACAAGCAGTGGATGCTGCTCAAGAATCGACGGTCCCTCAACTCTTATACGCTCTCGAATTTCGAGTGCGGACTGCGCATCGCTCATACCAATCAGGTAGGGATCTATAACCAGGTTGTCCTGCTCACTAAGCTGTGCTGCCTGCAAACGCTGTTCTGACCGATCATCCGCCAGCACTTCTGCAAGCGCTACTGAATTGGTCCACTTTGAATCTGCAGTGAAATAGACGCTTCTGCCGGTACGCAGGTCACTGGCGATAATCACAGAGTAATCTGGCTTTGCTGGCATGAACAATAATCCTTTTCCGATGAATTTATGTGTACAATATGGAATAATGTTCAGTTATATGCAATATATGCTGAATATTATTGTATATTGTTTCATTAGCTAGCCAATAAACAGAACAAATGACAGAAACCGGCAATTCCGACAGAACTCCCTTCAAGCTCGACAAGGTCGACCGCCTGATTCTGCGGCAGATGCAACGCGACGCCACCTGGTCAATGGAGCGAATAGCGAAGCTCGTCGGGGTATCAAAAACCGCGGCCTGGAATCGCGTTCAGCGCCTCTTTGAAACCGGTGTTATCAAGCGCCAGGTCGGGGTGCTTGACCCTGCTCTGGTCGGTTTGTATGAAACCTTTTTTATCGCCATCAAAACCAATCAGCACCAGCAGAACTGGCTGCAGCAGTTCCATGATGTTATTCAGAAACATCCGGAAATTGTCGAGGTTCATCGACTCGCCGGTGACGTGGATTATCTGGTTAAGGTACAAGTGCCATCGACACGGGATTTCGATGAACTGTATAAAAAAATTGTCGCAGAGGTTGACCTGTACAGCGTGACATCCAGCCTCTCAATGGAAGTCATGAAGCACGAGACAGCGCTGCCAATCTAACGCTCCCAACCAGCACTCAAATCAGGCAAATCACACCCGAATTCTAGTGATCGGGGGCGCGTAAAATCGGCTCCGGCAGCGAAATTGAGCTGAACATCGGCAGATCCAACAAAATCAAGCTATATAAAGTATATGCATTGGCTATCGGACAGGTATAATCCAGCAACGGGCCACCACGCTCGCTAAACTGACCAGGCGTACTCTACGGTCTGCAACGGGCCGAAATACAGCGCTGAGCTCGATTCGCCGCCTTACATTAGTAACTAAAACTCTCATTATGAATACTGAAAAATTGCGCAATATCGCGATTATTGCCCACGTTGATCATGGCAAAACCACACTGGTCGACAAACTCCTGAATCAATCCGGCACACTGGATCGCAAGAACCTCGATGCCGAGCGCATCATGGATTCCAATGATCAGGAAAAAGAACGCGGTATCACGATACTTGCGAAAAACACAGCAATTGAGTGGCAGGACTACCGCATCAATATTGTCGATACCCCGGGACACGCAGATTTCGGTGGAGAGGTAGAGCGCGTTCTTTCAATGGTAGACAGCGTACTACTGCTGGTCGATGCAGTGGACGGCCCGATGCCACAGACCCGCTTTGTTACCTCCAAGGCATTTGAGCGGGGCCTCAAACCTATTGTGGTGATCAACAAGGTCGACCGCCCGGGCGCTCGTCCCGACTGGGTGATGGACCAGGTGTTTGATTTGTTCGATCGACTGGGTGCGACCGACGAGCAATTGGATTTCCCCGTCATCTACGCCTCTGCCATCAACGGCATTGCAGGCATGGAAGTCGAACAGATGGCCGAAGACATGACGCCATTGTTTGAAATGATCACAGAGAAAGTACCGGCACCGGATGTTGATATCGAAGGCACTTTCCAAATGCAGATTTCAGCACTCGACTACGACAGCTACGTAGGCGTTATTGGTGTCGGTCGAATCACCCGCGGTGCACTGTGTCCCAATCAACAGGTGGTAATCAAATCTGCCGGTGGTGATGAGCGTAAAGGTCGGGTGTTAAATGTTAAAGGCTACATGGGGCTGGATCGCGTAGACACTGATAAGGCCACTGCAGGTGATATTGTTTGTATCAACGGCATCGATGGTTTATCTATTTCAGACACACTATGTGATCCTGACACAGTTGAGGCACTGCCACCGCTTTCGGTAGATGAACCTACTGTCAGCATGACCTTCCGCGTGAACGATTCACCATTTGCAGGTAAAGAAGGCAAATTTGTCACTTCCCGCAATATTCGTGAACGCCTCGAACAGGAACTCATTCACAACGTTGCATTGCGTGTTGAGCCGGGTGACTCGGCAGATAAATTTAAAGTCTCAGGTCGCGGTGAACTGCATTTGTCTGTACTGATCGAGACCATGCGTCGCGAAGGTTATGAGCTCGGTGTTTCAAGACCTGAAGTTATTCAAAAAGAAATTAATGGTGTCGTGCAGGAACCGTTCGAACAGGTTGTTGTAGACATTGAAGACATACACCAGGGCCCGGTGATGGAAGAACTCGGACTTCGCAAGGCTGAGATGAAAAACATGGAACCGGACGGCAAAGGCCGGTTAAAAATGGAATTCATTATTCCTTCCCGTGGCCTGATCGGTTTTCGCGGTATGTTTTTAACCATGACTTCCGGCTCGGGGATACTCACCAGTATTTTTGATCACTACGGTGAAGTTAAGTCTGCCGGTGTAGTCTCCCGACAGAACGGCGTCCTTGTCTCTATGGTGACAGGCAAGACGTCAGCATTTTCACTGTTCAATCTGCAGGATCGCGGTCGCCTGTTTCTGGGCCATGCGGTTGATATCTACGAAGGTCAGATCCTCGGCATCCACTCGCGCTCCAATGACCTTGTGGTTAACGCCACCAAAGGTAAACAGCTGACCAATGTGCGCGCTTCCGGAACCGACGAAGCACTGACTCTGACACCACCGATTGTGCATTCACTGGAACAGGCGCTCGAATTCATTGAAGACGACGAGCTGGTAGAAGTGACTCCCGAGAGCATCCGTATTCGCAAAAAGATGCTCAAAGAAACAGAGAGAAAGCGGGCATCACGAAGTGCGGCGTGATTCTACCCACTGCCTGGCGTAAGCTTTGGCAGTTAAGTAAAACGCAACTATGAAGACCGGGTCTGTGCCCGGTCTTTTTTTGATACCCTGAAACACAAGCCCGAACCATCAGGGATCAAACCGGTGACAAAATTCTCAGCCAACCTCGGCTTCCTGTTTACAGAGCTATCATTGACTGAAGGCATTGTGGCCTCAGCCAAACACGGCTTTGATGCTGTTGAGTGTCATTTTCCCTATGCCACTCCCGCCACTGACACCAAAGCAGCACTTGATAAAGCCGGCCTGAAAATGCTCGGCCTGAATACCATCAAAGGCAATGAAGCCAACGGTGATAACGGCCTATGCGCAATCCCCGAAAGAAAAACTGAAGCCATCGCCGCAATTGATCAAGCAGTAGAATACGCTGCCCTGACAGACACACCCAACGTGCATGTGATGTCCGGCATAGCATCCGGTGCCGCCGCCGAAAGCTGTTACCTTGAAAATCTGCGCTATGCAACCGACAAAGCCGCCGCTCACGGAATCACTATACTCATCGAACCACTCAACCCCTACGATGCACCGGGATACTTTCTCAACAGTACCAGCCACGCAGAAAGGATTATCGAGACTGTTGCTGCAGACAACCTCAAACTCATGTTCGACTGCTATCACGTACAAATTATCGAGGGCGACGTCTGCCGCCGCATGACAACACTGCTACCCCTGATAGGCCATATACAAATTGCCTCTGTGCCGGACCGTGCAGAGCCGGATTCCGGAGAGTTGAATTATCGCTACGTTTTAGATGCAATTAAAGAGCTCGGCTATAACAACCCGATTGGCGCAGAATACAAACCCGCCAGCACCACAGCTGACGGGCTGGTATGGATGAATTCGCTAAAGTAAGCCACCACATTTTGCCGGGAATAAATGGTAACTGTTTTTTTATACAGTATTCACTATTATTGCATGGTCAGTGTGGCCACTACCCCTGGTGGCAAAGTGAATCAAAAACAATCCGAATTTATAGAGCGGGCAATGCAACAGCTCACACAGGTAATGAATCAATGTGCTGAAAACTCAGCCACCGCGACTGCCATACTCGGCCGCCGGCAGGTTGGCAGGCACATCGTTGTGGTGAGAATTATCGCCGAACAAGATGAGAGATTTGCAGCACCGCTCAACTCACACGCAAGCAGAGCCGCAAGCAGTTCTACTATAGAACCGGACTATAGCCAGCATACTGTGCACCACAATAAAAGTAATCGGCTTAATCGCTGGCATAAACCGATTTTCGAATTATAGATTCACATGCGAACAACTTATTTACTGTTGATTGTATTTTTCCTGGATGACAGTAGTTTCAAAAACTAACCCCGATTAGGTATCACTTCATAGCCTGGTTCTTCGGGTTCATCGTCGGTCATCTCTGCCGGAAAGCCCGGAGCAAGAATACTGAGACCAGTAGCATCTTCGAGTCTGCGAATAATGTTTGGTGACCATTCACGTGGCCCATAACGTTTTTCACCATCTTTAAAGATCTCAATTAACAGTGGACTAATCTCTAACGGCACATTGGCTCGATCTGCAATTGCCTGAAACAAGCCGATGTCTTTACTGACAAGATCCATCGTAAACGATATATCACGCGATCCGTTTAGAATCACCTGGCTTTCGGTCTCATGCACAAATGAAGTACCGGAAGATATCTTTATTGCTTCGTAGGTGGTGTTCAGGTCCATACCGGCAGCCCTGGCAGTTACCAGCGCCTCACAACACGACAACAGATTTGCAGTAGCCAGATAGTTGGTCATTACTTTTAAAATTGATGCTGAACCCAGAGGTCCGGTATGCAACAGCCTGCGACCGAGTGATTTTAAAATTGGTACTATGCGTTCAAAGGTCTCTCGCTCGCAGCCTGCAAAGATAGATATATTGCCGGTGTCGGCACGATGACATCCACCGGAGACAGGGCAATCAACAGCAGACGCACCGAGCTTTTCAACCATCGCACCAAGGCGCTTTACTTCTGCCTCGTCTGTTGTGGACATTTCCATCCAGATTTTGCCTTCAGAAAAGCCTTGTAACAGACCGTCATCTGCTTCCATTACCGCAGCCGATGCCGCCGGCGAAGGTAAACAGGTAATCACCGCTTCACAGGACTGTGCCATTTCTTTCGGACTGTCAGCCCACGAAGCACCCTGATCAAGAAATGGTTGCGCAATAGATTTATCCAGATCACGAACAGTTACATCGTGACCGTTGCGAATCAGACTACCAGCCAGTTTGCCACCCACATTGCCCAGACCAATGAAGCCGATTTTCATACCTTAAGATCCTATAAATTGATGCACTCACCCTACCCAAATCAGCCCGAATTACTTTGCTGAACCCGACCTTTAGCCTGCATTATTCATGAGGATTCGGCAACCAGAGTCATTATCGCTAAACAGGTCGCCCGATCGCCTGAGAAGCGTGGCTTGCC
>CAZKAQ010000045.1:0-25894 GCA_964550655.1 uncultured Granulosicoccaceae bacterium | reverse complement strand
GTGAAAACAAATCTCTGCGCCATATGCTCGCCATTTCATGAATAGTTCGGGCTAGAGCCCGGGGTGAGTTTTTGATGTGGTTTACATTCCCTTGGCACCAGCGCAACCGGATAAGCTAGTATTAAAAGCAAATACTATGAGACTGTATGATGCGTGTACTTGTTATTAACTGTGGTTCTTCCAGTGTTAAATATCATCTGATCGATGTATCAGATAACAGCCGGATAGTAACCGGCAAAATCGAGTCGATCGGTGAGGCCGATGGCAAATTTAAAAATCACCAGCAGGCGCTTGAGTACATTGTCAGTCAGGTCGGTGAACAATCAGTTGATGCTATTGGCCATCGCGTAGTTCACGGTGGTGAGAAATTTGTTGAGCCGGTGATCATTGATTCTGATGTGCTTGAGGAAATAGAAGCCTGTTCAGTCGATGCACCGCTGCACAACCCGTTCAATCTTCTGGGTATAACTATAGCGCGCGAAAAATGGGCTGACGTACCTCATGTAGCTGTCTTTGATACTGCTTTTCACGTTCAAATGCCAACTCGTGCGCGTGAGTATGCAATAGATGCCGAAGTTTCAGAAAAATACCGTATTAGACGGTTTGGTTTTCACGGTACATCGCACGAGTATGTGGCAGGTGTTGCAGCAGCGGCATTGCAGTCGGCGGTCAATCAGCTACGCATTGTGACACTGCACCTTGGTAATGGTGCCAGTGCCTGTGCAGTGGAATATGGAAAGTCTACCGAAACCAGTATGGGTATGACGCCGCTTGAAGGTCTGGTGATGGGAACCCGGTGTGGTGATATTGATGCGGGTGCTCTTATGTCACTGTTGCGCAGTGGTGATTTCAGTGTTGAAGATCTCGATAATTTACTCAACCGCAAGAGCGGCTTGCTAGGCCTAAGTGGCGTTGGCAATGATCTCAGAAAAATTGAAGACCTTGCCGAACAAGGCGATGAGCGAGCGCGTAAAGCAATTAATGTGTTTGCGCACCGGGCGCGAAAGTACATCGGTGCTTATGCATCTGTCATGGGTGGTGTTGATGCGGTGGTGTTTACCGGTGGAATCGGTGAAAACAGTGCAACCATGCGTCGCAGAATATTGCAGCGCCTTGAATTTCTGGGTCTGACGATTGATGAAGACCTCAACCGTGATGCGTCTGTAGACGACAGTGCTAATGCAGCGATAATCTCCGACGTAAGCTCACGCGTCAGAGCAATTGTGGTTAAGACCGACGAAGCGTTGATGATAGCCAGACAAACCAGGCGTATTGTTGCTGACGAAAACAATCTCAGAGTAAACACAAGTATTCCTTTGGCCATCAGTGCCAGGCATGTACATCTGACGCAGGAGACTTTCGAGAAACTTTTCGGCAAAGGTGCCAGCCCGACTGTCTATCGCGAAATCTCTCAGCCAGGTCAGTTTGCCTGCGAAGAGAAAGTGAATCTGATTGGCCCGCGAAATCGAATCGACGGGGTGCGCCTGCTGGGTCCTTTAAGATCGGTTGATCAGATAGAAATAGCGCGCACCGACGAGTTTAAGCTGGGTGTCGATGCACCTATTCGCGATTCAGGTAAAGTCGAAGGTTCTGCAGCGATTACCCTTGAAGGACCGAAAGGCACAGTCAATCTTTCTCAGGGGCTTATCTGTGCGCGCCGTCATATTCATATGCACCCTGACGATGCCAAAGTTTTTGGTGTTAGAGATAAAGATATAGTAGAAGTAGCAATCACGGGTGGCCCGCGTGATTTAACCTTTGGTGATACCTTAATCCGGGTTAGTGAGAAGTACAAACTTGAAATGCACATTGATACCGATGAAGCCAATGCAGCTGAACTCACCAAAAATGCCAGTGGTGAGATAGTCTGTGATACCGTGTCGGGAGCGGGAGCTGTGCTGAAAAAGTGTCGCGGTTAGCCTGAGTGCGAATTAACATTTAAAGTGTGTTTTGATAAATCTAAACACATCGAAAAACGAATCGGAGACCGCATGAAGGCATTGGTATATACAGGCACTGAGGAAGTCGTTTTTCGTGATGAACCGGATCCTGTGCCAACGGCGAGTAGCGATGTACTGTTATCGGTTGATGCGTGTGGTTTGTGTGGTTCTGATATGCATGCCTATCATGGGCTGGATCCGCGTCGTGTTCCGCCGTTGATTCTCGGCCACGAGGTCACTGGTGTTATTCAAAGTGGTGATCGACAAGGCGAACGGGTAATAGTTAATCCTTTGTTATCCTGCGGCCATTGTGACGATTGCGTCGGTGGCAGGGCGCATTTGTGTGCAAGCAGAGAACTCATCGGTATGCGATTGGCCGGTGCGTTTGCAGAATACGTGGTGGTGCCGGAAAGTAGTTTGTTGCCAGTTCCAATGGAAATGGATATCGCGCATGCCAGTCTGACAGAGCCAACTGCCGTTAGCCTGCACAGCATAATGACTGCCGAGCGGGTGTTGCACCGGCCTGTTTCAGAAGCACGCGCAGTAGTCATTGGCGCCGGGGCTATCGGCGTGCTTGCTTCTCTATTGTTACAGGGTAAAGGTTGTCGCGATGTATACATTGGAGACACGGGTGCGCTGAGGCGGCAAACCGCTGAGAAACACGGCTTTGGTCATGTCTATGATCCATTGTCCAATGAACCGCAGGCAGGTAGCTTTGATCTGGTTATAGACGCAGTTGGCAGCGGCAGAACACGTGAAGCTTCGAGTCGCCTTGTCAGTGCCGGTGGTGTTATTTGCCATATTGGATTACAGGATGATGCACCGGGGCTCGATACCCGCAGACTGACTTTGCAGGAAATTACTTTTATCGGAAACTACTGCTACACAATGTCTGATATGGTAGCTGCAAGAGATGCGATACATGGAGGCAATCTGGGTAATCTTGAATGGCTTGAGCACAGGCCAATGTCAGACGGTGCATCTGCCTTTTCAGATGTGCACAATGGCGTGGCTGCGGCACCCAAGATAGTTTTATTTCCGACAATTTAATCGGCTTTTTCATGTATTCAAGGTGAAATAACCTTCGCCATCTAATAACTCTCTGCGCAACAGGCTCGATATTATTATGAATATTCCGGGTTGAGCAGATAAACGCACAACAGGCAGTAAAATTTAATGTCGAACTCAGAAATGATTGTAACCAACCTTGAGTACTACCCCGGTATGTCTGTAGAACAGCACATAAGTCTGGTGCAGGGTAGTTCAGTGCGTGCCAAACATGCCGGTCGTGATTTTATGGCCGGGCTTAAGAGTATATTCGGTGGTGAGCTGCAGGGTTATACCGAACTTTTACATGAGTCGCGCGAGGAAGCACTGAGCAGAATGGTGCAACAGGCCGAGAGTGTTGGTGCAAACGCCGTTTTAAATGTGCGCTTTTCAACCTCAAGCATTGCTTCGGGTGCCGCCGAAATATTTGTCTATGGTACAGCTGTCATATTGCGGGAAGCGCCGTGATTGAGTTTGGCATATTTGTAGTTCTGATGGTGCTGGGTTACGGCTTCGGCCAGCTGAACGAGCGGCGACACTATAAGTCTATAAAGAAACGCGAACAGGAATTTACCTCACTGCCTGCTGTTGCCAGCAGATTTCCGCCTGCTGACGAGGCCTTTGAACAAAAAATTGTTATGGGCAGTGTCGTTGTTGCGAGTGACTATTTCAAATCGTTTCTGGCCAGGCTTGTAAATGTTTTTGGTGGTCGTATCAGATCCTACGAACCATTACTCGACAGAGGCAGGCGTGAAGCAATTCTCAGGCTAAAGCAGCAAGCCAGAGAGCACGGAGCATCGCTGGTGTTTAATGTGAAATACGAAACCTCCCGTATCGGTGGAGGTATTACAACCATAGAGGTTGTGGCTTATGGCACTGCACTGATTCCGTCAGAGTCTCAAGTGCTACCACATTAGTTTGCCAGGCATTTACTAATGCGTTACGAAGATCGTACCCCTGATAATGAAGTCAATACTCCCGGTCGTCATCCGCTGAGGGAGTTTTTGAGGTTGGGTGTAATGGCCGTGGTAGCGGTTATTGTGTTGAGTTTTTTATTTAGTGTTGTAGGTGGCAAGCTTGGCAGCATGTTACCGTTTGAGGCGGAGCTGTGGGTCGCTGAGCGAATTCACACTGTATCTCAAAATGCCGGACAGGAGTCACCGTTTGAACAGAAGATAATTAAGCCGGAGTTGCAAAACTATCTTCAATCCGTAGGTGACAGAGTAGCCGCGGCTCTGCATATAGAAAAACCCGTTCAGTTTACAGTTCACTACAGTGACGATGACGTAGTCAATGCATTTGCCACAATTGGCGGGCATGTCTACTTTTTTAAGGGCTTGTTAAGTTTACTGCCGCACGAAAATGCGCTGGCTATGCTGGTTGCACATGAATACTCGCACGTAACGCTCAGGCATCCGGCTAAAGGGCTGGGCGGTGGCCTTGCGTTATCGATCGGCACTTCATTGATTGGTCTGACATCGGAGAACAGTTTATTTTCACTGGGTAGCCGATTAACTTCTACTGGCTTTTCAAGGAATATGGAGACTCAGGCAGATCGATCAGCTCTGGCGGCAGTCAATACAATGTATGGTCATGTGAATGGTGCGGGAGCATTATTTGAGTTGTTCATGCAGCAACGATCAGGTGGCGGAAACGCCCAATTTGAGAAGTTTTTCTCAACCCACCCTCTGGATCAGGATCGAATCGAAAAGATAAACAATCTCGCCCTTGAAAATGGCTGGTTGACGGTTGGTGATCCCGTCCCTCTGCCGGAAAGTTACAATGACTGGTTAAGTCAGTAAGGCTGCTTACCGGGTAGCGGAGATTCTTTCTTCTGTCTGATCGAGATCATTGTTGTCCTGTCTGGTTAATGGCAGAACATTGGATTCATCGGTATCTAGAATATTCAGTTGCGTAGAAAGATTAATAACACAGGTGTTGGCACTGGCGATTAGTGCGAGTATTTCGTAATTGTTGCTGCCACCTTTGTCGATATCCACTGCTGCCTGACTTATTTTACGTATCAGGTTATGTAACCCGTCGCAGGTGGATTTGGCCTCAGTCAATGCCGGGTTTGTTTTCATAGCTGATTCTCTGGTTCATAAATTTCGCATTCCTTAAAGTTTTGCTGGTTTTATATACAGCTCCTGTTGTTGGATCTATAGCGCAGATTTGACGGAATGCCACTGAAAATACAGATATTTTTGACCAATTCCACACAGATCAGTGCTTAATTTTCCCGCTTTGTTGCCGCTAACCTCCTGCAAATAAACCGATCATTTATTGTGCCGTTGCGCAGTTTTACCGTTATTGGCGGTGGCACGAATAGATGTTTATGACGATTTCACTGGTTATACGATGGCTGCAGCAGAGATAAGAAGACAGTGGCGTGCAACCGGCAGAGCGTGGCGCAAGCTTCGTCGACGTCGTATCAAGCCGACTATCGCATTGCAGGTTTTAGGGCGAAGTTGCTGGAAGACTATGCAGTTGCTGACGAGATTACTGGTACTGGTAACCGGTGGCACTGTGCTGGCTGTACTTATGGTGACAGTCAGACTGGTGATAAGGCTCAGTCGATCTATGCCGGTCAGGATGAGGTAGATTGTTTGCCGCTGTTTGCGGCCAGGTGTTGGATCTATTTGTTGTTGACAGCTTTTGCCAGTCGTGTGATTTCATCCCATGACTGATTTTCAACTAAAGATTTTGATGCTACCCATGAGCCACCGACGCAAAGCACGTTGTCGAGGCTTAAAAATTCTTCGCAGTTGTCTGAGTTAATACCACCAGTCGGGCAAAATCTGATATCACCGTATGGTCCGCCCAGTGCTTTGAGCATGCTGCTGCCACCGGCTGCAGTTGCGGGAAAGAATTTTAAGGTATCCAGTCCGAGATCTATTGCTCCAAGCATATCACTTGCCGTCGCCACACCGGGCAGGTAGGGAATGCCCGAATCGAGAGCGGCCTCTGCCAGTGGTGTGTGTAGTCCGGGGCTAACCATGAACGCCAGATCCAGTTCCTGACAGCGTTTGATCTGATCCTTGGTATTGACAGTTCCGGCGCCAACGTGTGCTTGTGGTACTTTGGATTTTATCGCCTCCATAATTTCAAAGGCAGCAGGGGTTCTGAGTGTTATCTCGAGTACCGACGCGCCACCGGCGCACAATGCTTCGGCAAGATCAGGTGCGGTGCTTATATCATCAAGTTCAAGAACAGGAATAACTCGCGAGATATTGAGTAGTTCACGTATTTTCATTTTTATCACTCGATTCTATGATCCGATTCTATCGCTTAATTGAAGGTTACGATTTTACTGTAGCGGGTGTTACAGCTGTGTTGTGCAAAGCCGGAGTTAAGTTTAAGTAGGATCAAACAAAGATAAGGCGCCGGTTTCGGCACTGCTGACGGTTGTTCTCATGTTGCTGAAAAGAATTCGGCCGTCCGTTTCATTCAGTTGTTCAATGTGTGGTATCTGGTCGCGAGACTGCCATTCGGTATCTTCTTTTAAAACGTTTAGTTCACCGCTGGTAGTTTTAAGTTGAATGATATCGCCATCTTTGACTTTGCCGAGCATACCGCCGTTTGCGCATTCCGGTGTTATGTGTATTGCTGCAGGCACTTTACCGGAGGCACCGGACATACGGCCATCTGTTACCAGCGCTACTGCAAAGCCTTTGTCCTGAAGTACTCCGAGAGCGGGTGTGAGTTTGTGAAGTTCCGGCATACCATTGCCTCTTGGGCCCTGATTCACCAGCACTGCCACAAAGTCTGTGTTGAGTTCGTCTTGCTGAAATGCCTCTAAGAAGGCTGCCTGGCTGGTAAACACTTTTGCAGGTGCTTCGATATCATAGTGCTTCGGATCAACTGCCGATATCTTGATTATGGCTCTGCCCAGGTTGCCGTCCAGCAGGGCCAGTCCGCCGGTTTTATCGAACGGTTCATCGACTGATGCGATAATATCGCTGTCTGCGCTTTGATTGTTGGAAGGTATCCAGTCTATTTTGCCGTTGTTCAGTACCGGATCGCAGGCACAGTTATGCAGGCCGTCACCCACAATAGTTTTTACATCATCGTGAAGCAAGCCGGCGCTTAACAGCTGCGATATCACAAGCGCCATGCCGCCTGCTGCATGAAACTGGTTTACATCTGCCGATCCGTTCGGATAAATTTTCGTCAGTGCCGGGGTGATCGCCGAGAGTTCACTGAAATCACTCCAGTCAACTATAATGCCTGCGCAACGGGCAATAGCAATCAGGTGAATCGTATGATTGCTGGAGCCCCCGGTTGCAAGTAAACCTACAATGGCATTGCAGATTGTTTTTGCGTCAACCAATTCGCCTATTGGCAGGTAGTCATCTTGTGTGGCACTTATCTTTACGGCTGTCTCTGTTGCTTCACGTGTCAGTAAATCACGTATCTCTTCTCCCGGGTTGATAAAGCCGCTGCCCGGTAGTTGCAGGCCCATTATTTCGAGCAACATCTGATTGCTGTTTGCCGTACCGTAAAATGTGCAGGTGCCTGGCCCGTGGTACGAGGCACACTCCGAGAGCATTAACTCCTGTCGGGTGATTTGTCCCTGTGCAAATTTCTGTCTTGCTATGGCCTTTTCAGCGTTGGCAATGCCTGACGTCATTGGACCCGCAGGTATAAAGACGGTTGGCAGATGGCCGAAGGCCAATGCGCCCATTAACAGGCCGGGAACAATTTTGTCACATGTGCCAAGGCAGATAACCGAGTCGAAAACATCATGTGAAAGAGCCACGGCCGTGGCTTGTGCAATGACATCACGGCTGAACAATGACATCTCCATGCCCGGCCTGCCCTGAGTGACGCCGTCACACATTGCCGGTACTCCACCGGCAAACTGAGCCGTGGCGCCGAAGGCGCGGGCCGTCTCTTTAATAATTGAGGGGAAGCGTTCGAATGGCTGGTGAGCGGACAGAAGATCGTTGTATGCAGACACAATCGCCAGGTTGATAGCGCGTTCCTGGTGAAGGGTGATCTTGTCAGAGGCAGAAGCAGCCGCGACCGCATGAGCAAAGTTCGTGCAGGAGAGCTGTGCACGGCGCGGCTGATTCTGTTTGGTTTGCTGCAGCTGCCCCAGATAATCGGATCGATGTTGCTGGCTGCGAGCAATAATTCTGTTAGTAACGGATTGCAGCGTCTTGTTTGTGGTTGTCATGATGGTCAATCCGTCCGATGTAATATTACTACGAAAAATACACTGATCAAGTCTTTATTTTGTCTTGATTGCTGAATCGTTAGGTGAATCTGGAATTAATTCTGAAAAAATGAATCAAAAATTTCCCTGAAATTCAATACTGCAGCGGTAAACAAGAAATGTAGTATTATTACAAAATTCTGTAAGCTTCCGATTCTACCTTCGATAACGCGGAAAAACAAAACATGGAAAATCCTGCCGATACCCGTTTGCCTCCTTTTGATCTGGTTCTGTTTGGGGGCACTGGAGATCTTGCGTTGCGGAAACTGTTGCCAGCATTGTATTTTCGCCATCATGAGGAGCAGCTTCCGGAGGACGGAAGAATTATATGTGCGGCGCGCAGTGACCAGAGCACCGAGGAATTTATTGGCGTCATGGAGGAAGCGGCAAGAAAGCATATTAAGCCGGAAGAGTTCCATGAGGATACCTGGAGCAGTTTTTGTCAACGCGTGCTCTACATCAAAGTTGATATTACGGTGCAGGAAGACTACGAGCCGCTGAAGCAGGTGCTGGCGGCGCACCCCGACAGAGTGCGGGTGTTTTATCTATCGACAGCACCTGGTCTGTTCAGTCGCATATGCAGTGGCGTAAATGAGGCCGGCCTGATTACGGAGAATAGCCGGGTGGCGCTGGAAAAGCCGCTCGGAAGAGACCTGCAGACTGCACTGCAAATCAATGATGAACTGACTGACGCGTTTGCGGAGAGACAGATCTACAGAATTGATCACTATCTCGGTAAGGAAACCGTGCAGAACCTCATGGCACTTCGCTTTGGTAACTCTCTGTTTGAGCCGTTGTGGCGTCGGGAACATATTAGTGATGTTCAGATAACCATTGCGGAAAGTCTGGGGGTCGAAGGCCGGGCCGGTTATTACGATCAGACCGGTGCGCTGCGCGACATGGTGCAAAACCATTTATTGCAGTTGTTGGTGATTTTAACCATGGAACCACCGATAAACATTCACCCGGACTCTGTGCGCGATGAAAAAATAAAGGTCCTGCGATCGTTAAAACCTATCACAGGAAAAGATGTAACCAGAGATACTGTTCGCGGGCAGTATAAAGCGGGTTCATGTAACGAACGTTCTATAATCTCTTATCGTGATGCCGAAGGCGTACCGCCGGAAAGTACCACCGAGACATATGTTGCTATAAAAGCAGAAATTGAAAGCTGGCGTTGGAAGGGTGTTCCGTTTTTCCTCAGAACTGGCAAATCTATGCCTGAGAAACGTACCGAGATTATTATCAATTTTAAATCGGCACCACATTCTATTTTTGAAACTCCCGACTCTACCAACAGGTTAATAATCAGACTGCAGCCGGAAGAGATTATCAAGCTGCAAATATTTGCTAAAGGTCGTGGTGATGCGATGCGACTGTTACCGGTCACTCTCGATATCGATTTTAACGAAGCCTTTAAGAAGCGTCAGATGATTGCCTACGAACGATTATTGTCGGACATCATTCGCGGTAATCAAACACTTTTTAATCATCGTGATGAAGTTGCTGCCGCATGGAACTGGATCGACCCAATCATTGAAGGATGGGAAGAGCACAATGTTAAACCGCAACAATACGTTGCAGGTACCTGGGGACCGGCTGCAGCCTCCGCTCTGATTGCCCGTGACGAGTGTGGCTGGGCTGAGGAATACACAGATGCTGATTAATCACTTTGACGGTGGTGTGGTAACAGCTGATAGCACACAAGCGCTGGCAGAGCGCCTCGCGACGGATGTCGCTAACTGGCTTCAGGAAGGTATTGAGCAGCGGGGTAGTGCAACACTTATTGTCTCTGGCGGATCAACTCCTGCACCATTCTTCACAGCGCTCTCGCAAATTAATATTCCATGGAACGCAGTCACTGTAACGTTGGCGGATGAACGTTGGGTGGCAGTAGATGATGAGCTTAGCAATGAAAAGCTTGTACGTGAGACGCTGCTTGTCAATGCAGCGGCATCAGCGCAGTTTTTATCCATGTACAACGATGCTGGCTCTGCGGAGGAAGGCTGGCAGCAATGTGATGATGCTTTGCGTGAAATGCCGAATCCTTATGATGTAGTTGTGCTCGGTATGGGCGGAGACGGTCATACAGCATCGTTGTTTCCGGATACAGAAGGACTGACAGATGCCTGTAATCCTGCCACCGAGAAACTGTGCTGGCCAATGCGACCGGCTCATATTACAGAGGCGAGAATGTCACTGACTTTGGCAGCTTTACTTGATAGCCGACAACTGATTCTACACATCACAGGTGAAGACAAGCGCCGTGTTTTTGAGCAGGCTGTGGCCAGCGAAAACCTGCCTATAGCATCTGTGATAGAAGCTGCTAAAGCAAAATTGCAACTCTACTGGGCTGCCTAGATGTTAGCCACGGTTCGATCGGTGCGAATGACGCTCAGTAAGTCTGAGGATAAGGTAGCGGATTTTGTATTGAGTGAGCCGGATACAGTTGTGCAGGCATCTATTCAGTCACTGGCTAAAAGTTGTGGTGTCAGTGAACCCACTGTGGTGCGATTTTGTAAAGCGATTGGTTGCAGCGGGTATCACGACTTTAAAATGAAACTGGCTCGTAGCAGGGCAAGCCAGGAGAAATATTTTTTTCGTGATGTGGCCGCCGATGACAGCAGTAAAGTACTATCGGAGAAGTTGATCGATTCTGCTATTGCTTCTATACAGAATGTTCGTAATCAGCTTGATCACAGTGCTGTTGATCAGGCTATAGAACTCTACTGTAATGCAGAGCGAGCTGAATTCTACGGTTCCGGTGGCTCAGCGGTGGTGGCTGAAGATGCGCAGCTTAAGTTTTTCAGGCTTGGCAAGCCCGCAATTTCTTATGCTGATCCTCACATTCAGCTTGCATCTGCAGCACTGCTGGATAAAAACTCCCTGGCTATCGCCATTTCTTATACCGGTCGCAACAAAGATATGCTTGATGCAGTAGCTCTGGTGAAGGAGGCTGGTGCACCTGTAGTTACAGTTACCCGTACTGGTAGTCCGTTAGCGTTGATGAGTGAGGTCAATTTGAATGTTGATGTGGCAGAAGACAGCGATGTGTTTTCACCATTGAAATCGCGGCTGGCACAGATGATGGTGCTTGATATTCTGGCAGTTGGTGTTGCATTGCGCGGAGATCAGCAAATGATGGAACAGTTGAGTGATGCGACGCTTGCGATTGCTGATAAGTTTGTTTGAAGTAAACATAACAGGTTTTAATTAAAAAATTTATTGATCTCATTTACCACTGGCGCCGGATTATCAAGATGCAGGTGATGATGGCCGGGCATTCTGATGACTGAGAGCTTTTTGATACAGTTTAAGCGAGCCTCTGTTTCCGGACGATCAGTAAGGTGACCATCATCTGCCAGTATGCACAGGGTCGGGCAGGTTATTGCCATTAAAACAGATTGAACCTGTTCTTCTGTAAAGTAACTCGGTGATGCGATTCTGAGTTTACTGTCAAAGCGCCACTTCCATTTAATCTCGTTATTGTGTTCTACCTGTACCAGCTGACGCTCAATGATCAGTCTTGCAGAATCTGTGGACATTTGGTTTGCCCGCATGCGTGATTCAATGGCTTGATCAATGGAATCAAAAAGCCGTGACTTGTATTTAGTCACCTGACGCATATCGCGATGAAATCTGCCAAGTCTGTCCGGTAGTGATTGCGGTGCTTCAGAACGTGGTCCAGCAGCATCTATCAGGACAAGATTTTCTATTCGGTCTGCTGATGCGGCAACGGCAAATGGTGCGATGCAACCACCGAGACTGTGGCCGATGATGCTGAATGTGTCCCAGCCCAGTGCATCTGCAGTGGCGAGTACGGTATGAGCCTGCGCCGGTAGCGAGTAAATCGTTTGTTGGTGATCAGAGTGGCCATGGCCCGGCAGGTCAATAGCTACTGCACGGGTATTGTGTAACTGTGAAATTAGCGGCTTGAAGCTGTTAGCGTTATCCAGCCAGCCATGGATGCAAAGTACTCTGTGTTTTTGACCTGAGTCTGTTTGAAGCGCTGCCAGCCGAAGCCCGTCTGCATTGATAAATATCTCTTCAATCATCAACGGTGCTACTTTGATTTTTACTTCTTAACAGCAGGTTGAGGGTGAGAAGTGCGAGGCTTCCAATGGATGAAAATAACAGCCCGTCAAGCAGGTTGCCAAGCAAACGAATATCCGCCAGATCAGCCAGCAACAGCCCTGCAAATGCGCCGAGAATGCCCAAGCCTATGCAGTGTGGCCTGGAGAGTGTTTTTCTACCGGTAAGTTGGTAAAAAAGACTGCCAACGATAGCACCTACTGCTATAAAAACACTCATTGCTATCAGTTTGAACATAAAAAACCTTGTTTGAATCGTTGTTAAACATTGTTGTATGACAGTATTTCGCCGTTATTGATCTCAACGATATCTCTAATGCGCTTGTAAATTCAACAATAAATCTGATTCTACAGGGTTGGTACTTGCTTTGCGTTTACTGTGTCTGTTTCTGTGGCAGTGAGCGTGCCGGTGAAATGACGTGCCCGAGAACCCCGGCAGGTCAACCGCTCAGACTCCTGACATCAGTTGTTTACAAATAGTGAGTGATTTTCCAGTGCGTGATAATATTTTTTATACATCGAGAGTCAAAGTGAAAGGTAGCGTATCTTTACGATGTGGCTTTCTGGCTGTTGCTATGATGTTTTTTTGGCTCGCAGCTTTGGCTTTCGGTCAGAATTCAGCTGATCTGGATTCCGATGGTGTGGCGGATAGCATTGATATCGATCAGGATAACGACGGCATTGTTAATGGGCTTGAAGGTGTTCGTCGTCTTGCCGATTTGTCCGATAGCCCGGCGCGCCACTTTGCAGTTCGCACTGTCGATACTGTGTCACGCAGCCCGTCCTTTGTCTATGATCTGTTCGACACTGATCGCGGCGGTGTTGCGACACTGACCGGAAAAGTACTGGCCAGTGACACCGAGATTGAATGGTCCATGTATGACTCGCTTGCGAGGCTGCGCAATCTCACTGCAGGTACAACACGAGTGCAGTGGAATGTTGAGGCAGATCAGCCGATCGGAAATATTGATCTCACTATCAGCGATCTTGACGGGCTGCGATCAGAAACTGTTACCGTCGATGAAAATTCCATTGTTGGTTACTCGTTGTCGCTCAATTCCAATATCACAGTACGCAATAGCAGCAGACAACTGATCTTTACCGGCACCGGAGAAGGTGGTGAATCCATCGACGACCTCGTGGTGCTGCACTTTAGAGAAATTACTGACATATTGCTGACCTACTCTAACAGTGTCTCTACTGTGGATGACAGTAGTCTGGCGGAGGTATTTACTGACGACGTCGATATAGCGGGCTATCGACATAGTCTGCAGCGTGTTAACTCATTGATGTTCTTCACACCGGTAACGCAATACCGTGACACAGACGAAGATGGTATTGCAGATCATCGGGATCTGGATAGCGATAATGACGGGCTTGGTGATGTGGTCGAGTCTGGTGGTATAGATGCTGATCGCGATAACCTGATAGACGGGTCAGTTGGCCACACAGGTTTGTCAGTAAACGCGGACCCTGATCTTGATGCGCAGGCAGTGGCTGCGGTTTATAACGGCGACAATACAGTATCTGGCGCTGATTCAGACAATGATGGACTGCTTTCAACGATAGATGCACTGCCGCAGCAGTTCGGTGGTTCACTTGCCGGTGTTGACTCCGACAACGACGGGCTGGATGATCTGGATGAAATCCGCATACATCAAACACAGCCGGACAATCCGGATTCTGATGAGGATGGCCTTGGTGATGACGATGAAGTAAATCAATACAACACCAATCCACTGCTGAATGATACAGATAGTGATGAACTGAGTGACGGTGAAGAGGTATTTGAGTACGGCACTAATCCGAACAGTGATGATAGTGATGCCGATGGTATAGTTGACGGCGTGGAAGTTGATAATGGTACTGATCCGTTGGTATCAGATAATGCTGTTATAGTGTTGCCTGAGCCTGCAACATTGCAACCGGAGCAGGATATTCCTGACCTGGTAGAAGAAGCCTCGCTGGAATCAAACCCGGAACCTGTGAATGAAGTTGTTAACACCCCGGTACCTGAATCCGGCCCGCTGTTAGCAGATGACACGGGGTCGGGTAATGTTGCGGCACTGCGTACCGGGCGCAGTGGCTCTTTCGGATGTACAGTGATTTCAGGCGACGGCATTGTTGCGCCACTGTTACCGATGATACTGGTGTTTGCATTAGCAGCACTTTTTCGCAACTCCGGACGCAGGAGTCCCCGTGTATAAGGTGTCCATGCATAAAATAATTGCTTTATTTGGAATTCAGATATTCTTACTTGCCGGCTGTGATGCAACCGATCTATTGGCTGGCGCTGCTACCGACGGTACTGCAATAGCGAAGACGCTGGACGATAGTGCAGCTGACAGAATAATATCGCTTTATCTTGAGCCTGAGTCAGCTAATCTGACCACTCCGGTTTTCAATAATCGAATTATCGTAGCAGAACCCGTCTTCACCGTACCGGTATCAGTCGCTCGTGCCCAGGGTCTGGTTGATGGAGTCAATGTTGTCTATGTTGGAAGCAGCTGTCCGGAGCTACAGGCAAAGTATCCTGATCTATATGACTGTGTCGAAGAAGAAGCTGCAGAGTTCCGGTATGGGGAAGTTGAATCGACCGTCAATACAGATAGCGAAGGCTTTGCTGTTATGAACTTGGGGAGTGCCGAAAAATATCGCTTGCGCGTGCAAAGCTTTGCAACAGAAGAAGATCCGAAGTGCTACTGGGGTGGTGAGGTTATTATTGATGCTTCCAGTATTGAAGTTTCAATACCTTTGCTTGTCTTCTGCGAATGACATCAGCTTAATCTGTAGAGGAGTATAAGCGGAAACGCTAAAACACCCTCTAATCAGCGACTCATCATGCAGCTTTGCTTGACGGGTAATCTGCATCCAGTAATTCTTCAAAAGCATCAGCAACAACTGGTCTGCTACATAGATATCCCTGGTAGGTCTCGCATTCAAGTTGTTGCATATGTTGCAGCTGTAATTCCGTTTCAACGCCTTCCGCCACAACAGACATGTTTAGATCATGTGCCAGTGATACCATAGCGCGAACTATTGGCGTGCTGTGGTTTTCGGATTTTATTTCATCAATAAATGATCGGTCAATTTTCAGCTCATCAAGTGGTAGATGCTGCAAGTAACTTAATGAAGAGTACCCGGTGCCGAAATCATCGATCGACAATTTAAGACCAAGGTCTTTGAGCTTATGCAGTAGCTCTATATTCGATTCGGCGTTCTCCATTACCATGTTCTCTGTCAGTTCCAGTGTCAGACAGGATGCCGGCAGACCGGATTTCTCCAGGGCTTTGGTGGTGGTCAGGCTCATATCGGTATCATGGATTTGTCTGATCGACATGTTCACTGCGATGCGGAAATCGAAATCAAATTTGTTGCACCATCGCGCCGCCTGTATGCAAGCTTGTTGCAGTATCCATTCACCTATCGGAATAATCTGTCCGGTGCGCTCGGCAATAGAGATAAACTGATCAGGACCAACAAAGCCCAGATCGCTGTTGATCCACCTCACCAGTGCCTCTGCGCCGATTATCTTGCCAGTTTTTACGTCAACTTTTGGTTGATAGACAACACGTAGTTCATTGTTTTCAACTGCTGTCTGTAATCCGTTTTCGATAGCAAGAACTCGAGCGGATTCCTCATCCATACTTGGGGAGTAGTGAGTGAAATTATCTTTAGCACCGTAATCTCTGGCGTGAGACATGGCGGTTTCTGCATTGCCGAAGAGTGTTTCAACCATGTCGCCGTGTTCGGGATACATTGCTACGCCAACCTTGACGGATGTGAAGATTGATCGTTCGCCTATTTTGATTGCCTGGCTTGTATCAGCGATGACTTTACGAGCGAGGAACTCGGCTTGCTTCGGGTTGCTTATGGGTCCGAGGAAAACAGTAAATTTATCACCTGTTGTGCGTGCGACGTTAGATTGAGTTTCTACGTCGAAGGCGTTTTGTACGCTGCCTGCCGAACTCACGGATGTTTCGAGTCTTCTGGAAAATTTTTGAATTACCTTGTTGCCGTTATCGCGTCCAATTGTCGAGTTAATGTTTTTTAAATTTTCAATGTAGATATAAAGAGCAACGCCTTGTTCATTGTTACTATTCATCAGTATCAGGTTTGAATCAACCTCTTCCATAAACGTTTCACGCTTTGGTAGTCCGGTTAGCTGATCAAAATTTAACAGATGATGTTGATACGCTTTCGCACCCAGGGTATTGCGCAATCGAAGAGCTAACTCACTGGCGTCTACGGGTTTCGAAAGAAAATCCATTGCCCCGAGTTGTAGCGCTTTAAGCTTGGTTTCGCTGTCGTCGGAAGAGGTCAGGATAACTACGGGAATATGTGTCAGCGCTTTGTGGTCACGCATCATTTTCAGAATGTCAAATCCTGAAACCTTTGGCATCATTAAGTCGAGCAGAACAACATCAGGTTTCTCCGACTGCATAATCTCGATGGCTTTTTCAGACTCGGAAGTGGTGACAAAGTTTTCATAACCTTCACCCTGCAGATAGGCCTGCAGCACATCGATATTAATAGGCTCATCATCCACCAGCATGATTTTGGCATTGGCAATAAGAGACTCGTATTGATTCGAATCTCCATTTTTGCCGGAATTGTTGGCGCTACTGTTATGCATTTGCGAATAAGTCATTCAAAGTTACGCAGATCTTTGACGATCAGTTATCTCGTCATCATTGCCGGATATTGAAATTCTGCCGGCGTAGTTTTTTATTACCGATAAGTTTTTGGAAACCAGATCCATGTTTTCGTTTTTTGCTGCAATCTCCATCTCGGCTGCCGGTTTGCGGAATATATCGAATCCGACAGTACCACCTGAGCCTTTGAGCCAGTGTGCAAGTGCTGCAAGTTCGTCGAAATCCTGATCGCTCACTGCCTGATCCATTGCTAACAATTGATCGTCCAGTCGCGGCAAAAATTTCGCTACGATCGGGCGGAAAGCGGGGTTTTTGGCAAGTAATGTACTTTCGATGATGTCTACGGCTTGTTGGTCGGATTCTTGAGCCTCCACCATAGTTTGTGGAGTTTCTTCGGGCTCTTCTGTACTTTCCTCCGGAGTACCAGGTCGTAGTCTTTCGATGATGGACTTTATGTGACTAAGATCTTCCGTACAACTACTGTGATCCTGCGCTTTAGCATGCGCTTCAAGCTGTGCAGCGGGTTTTGATAATTGATCGAAGCCAATTGTGCCGCCTGACCCCTTGAGCCAGTGTGCCAGTGCTGCGAGCTCCTGAAAGTCTTTGTCATTGTTGGCAGTTTCCATCACTGAAAACTGTTCATTCACACGCGGGATGAACTTCTCAACAACTGCAGCCAGACTATCCGAGCCTCCCAGGCGACTGTAAATAGGAGCTGTAGTTGTTGTATCCGGATGGTCTTTTGTTGTTGAATCATTGGCAGCGGCTTCGGGTGTAGTTTGAATAACCGCCGGCTCTTCTTTTGGTAATTTTTCTTTTGGTTCTTCTACTTGTTTGCCACCAATGAGTTCGGCAAGTAGTTTAGACAAGCCGTCAATATCGATTGGCTTTGTCATATAGTGAGAGAATCCCGCTTTGAGGATTTTTTCTTCGTAGCCTTTCATTGCGTTGGCTGTGAGTGCAATTATCGGTTGTTCCAGACCTTTTTCACGCATTGCAGCGACTGCATCGTAACCATTCATGACTGGCATCTGGATGTCTGAAAGAATAACGTCGTAGTGAGAGCCTGTGGCCATTTCTACTCCAATGGCACCGTTTTCTGCTGTCTCGGTGCTAATACCTAAATCGTTTAGTACCAGTGTTAACAGTTCGCGGTTTTCTGCAGCATCGTCAATAATCAGTACTTTACACTCCGGGAACTCCCAGTGACTTTGAGTTTGCGCTTCTGCGACTTCAAGCTGGCTGAACAGCTCGTCCGGCTGGAGTCTTTGCACGCCATCTTCAACATTTAAATCAATAACTGCAGTGAATGTGGTTCCGACATCTGCTTCACTGGTAAGCAGAATATCGCCGCCGAGTGCTCGTGCGAGTTTACGACTGATTGCAAGTCCGAGCCCGGTGCCGCCAAAACGTCTGGTGATTGAGGAGTCTGCCTGCACGAAAGGCTGGAATACTGCCGCCTGTTGTTTTTCGTTCATACCGATGCCGCTGTCTTTTACATCAAATGCAAACATCTCTTTGCCATTTTCTTCGTAGGAACGAAGAATCACTTTCACGCCACCTTGTTCGGTGAATTTAATAGCGTTACCCACCAGATTGGTGACTATCTGACGCAGTCTGCCTGCATCGGTTTGGATTTCTTCCGGTAACGGGCCGGGTATTTCTATATCGAGCCCGATATTTTTGTCTTCTGCTCTTACACGTAGCACTTGTACTACGTCGTGTGCCACAACATGCGGTTTACATGCTATCGATTCAACTTCCAGTGCACCGGACTCTACTTTAGATAAATCCAGTACGTCGTTGATAAGTTCAAGCAGATGCTTGCCACTGCTGGAAATAGTATTGAGATGTTTCCTGGAATCCGGATCGAGTGAACTGTTGCCGCGCTTCAATACTTCGGTGAAACCCAGAATTGCCGTCATGGGTGTGCGAATTTCGTGACTCATATTTGACAGAAAATCGCTCTTCGCTTTGTTGGCGCCTTCGGCTGCATCGCGGGCGGTTCTAAGTTCTTTTTCTTTTTCCTCAAGCTCTGTGACATCGTCAAGACTGATTAAAACACCGCTGGCTTTTTTGCCAGACAGGATTGGTGAACAATTAACCAGAAATTTGTGCCAGTTGCCGGCTTTTGATTCCATCCATACTTCTGCACCACGAATTGTTTGCGATGATTCAAGTGCCTGCAGCCATGGGAACACTGCGTTTTCATCAGCGTCTTTTTCGTCCGGGTGGTGTCCGCCCAGATGCCAGTTAAACTGGTCGGCTTTTTTACCGAGCAGTACTTCAGAGCTTTGCTCGGTTATGTCCTGGAAGGCTGTGTTAGCCAACACGATATTTGATTTGCCGTCGATAACAATCAATGCTTCAGCCAGTGTATCGAGCGCCGAGCGTACCCGACCAGGGACAGCCTGTGACGGATTAAGTGCTTTGAGCATTTTGCCCAGGTACAGATAGAACAATAGAAAACCAAGTAAGCTGCAGAACGCAATCAGAGCAATGCTTGAGTCCTGTAATCGCTTCAGTAAACCGAGGCTTTCTGATTTAACGAAAAATAAAGTAATATTTCCCCATTGTTCTTCACCCAGAAGAATAGGCAGGACAAAAGTCGATTCGGTTGATGAATCGGCGTTGTAGTCCCAGTCAATCGAAGCATCGTCGCCGATCAGCAGAGGCGCGTCACTATTCGCACGCTGCAAACGTGCGCCAAGTAGATCGTCGCTACGCGAAATCACAAAATCAAGATTGTTCTGGATGTTTGCGTAGTCTTTTTTGCTTAGAAAAAGAGTACTGCTCGAGGCGATAGATTCTGCCAGCATGGTCCGGCCTTGAATCACAGCCTGCTGACGATCAGGAATCAGATTGAGCAACGTTGCTGATAACAGCAACGTCATGACAATAGATGTCAGGCCCAGCGCCAGGTGAAATTTTGCCGAAAATTTTTTCATTACACTGCAGTCTGAGTTCTCGACTCTTTTTTCCTGTGCGGGTGTAAAGCTGTATCAACATAAGAAATAGTTGATATCCCTGCCCACACTATTGCCATGGATATGGAACGTGACTTCGTTACTTAAAGGGATCGGCAAGACACAGGTTTTTCTGTATGTTGTTGTTAGGCTTGTCGCGGTCGGTATTGGATTAGTTTGCGAGGAAATTGTGAACTGTATACAGTTTCTACAGTTTTTAGCCCGCAGGAGCTATGTGCTGGAGCCTTAACAGAGGATTGTTATTGCACACGCAGATGCTTTTCATTCATTGCCGGTGTTGTCTTCTCATCAACGCACCGTTGCAGAGGAACCTAAGGACAATCTCAAGGCTAATCGGTCCACTGCGTGACTAATTCGAGTCCAGGAGTTTCAGTTCCGCAAATTCTGTCATTATCTGCGATTAGGCGAAGAATTTATCTATAGTCGCCTGAACTGTCTGAATATTTGAATCGACCGTGTGTAATTGTTCCTCGGCTTGCATGAGCTGCGATGCGTGGGCTGGCACAGAGGGTACGACCCCGGTGGCTTGTTCCACCGCTGAACTGAACTTGGCCGGGTGAGCAGTTTCCACAACCACGGTTTCTGCGTCAGTGTCCTGTTCCAGAGAGAGGTAGGCATGAACAGCTGTCGCAGTATGAGGGCAGATGGTTTTGTTGAACTCGGAGTGCATGAATTTCATTGCATTGTTGGCATCTGCTTCAGTGCATCTAAGTGCCAGGAAATCTTTGTTAAGTCTATGCATTTCATTTTCTGACAATTCGTATCTGCTGTCCTGTTCCAGCGACTGCTGAGCCTGCTGCACAGCTACGCCGTCATTGCCCTTAATATGCCATAGAAGCCGTTCAAAGTTACTGGATACCTGTATGTCCATGCTGGGGGAAATTGTTTTTACTGTTTGTTGTCCCTGCATGACGCTGCTTTCGAAGAGCCGTGGTAAAACATCATTATCGTTTGACGTGACAATCAATTGATTGACAGGTGCGCCCATCTGTTTGGCAATATAGGCTGCATATACGTTACCGAAATTTCCGGTCGGTACAATAAAATTCGAGGGCTTACCGGTTTTTTCTTTTATCAGTCCGCTGGTGCGAAAGTAGTAGGCAGTCTGCAGCAGAATTCTGACCATATTGATCGAGTTGACAGCGGTGTAGCCATAATGTTGTGCGGCGTCAGTTTGATACAGCGCTTTTACCATGTGCTGACAAGCATCAAAGTCACCCTTGACGGATAAGGTTAAAACGTTGTCAGCGCCGGTGGTCGTCATTTGTTTGCGTTGGAATTCAGATACCCCGCCCTCGGGGAACAGCACCACTGCTCGTAGATTGTCGCGGTTGGCGAATGCAGACACTGTAGCAGCGCCTGTATCACCGGATGTGGCGCAAAGTACTGTCGCTTGTCGTTTCTCATGCTTTAAGGTGGTAGCAATAATCTCTGCCAGTGGGGCGAGAGCAAAGTCTTTGAACGCGAGCGTCGGGCCATTCATTAATTCAAGTGCCCACAGCCCTTTTTTGATTGGTGTGACTGGCGGTCCCGCCGGTGGTGGAAAATTCTGCATGGCTTTGGCCACAACAGCCGTGATATTTTCTATCGCTAAAGAGTCTGCCCCGAAATGCTCAAGAACCCGACCCGCAATATCGGCATACTCGCCACTTAACAGTGCAGACAACTGTTGCGGACTGACTGTCGGCCATTTTTCAGGGACGAACAGCCCGCCGTCACTGGCGGTACCGCGAGTCAGGATCTGTGCGAGATTAAGAGACTCACCGCCGCGTGTGCTTATGTAATTCAACAGAATTTGCTCTAGAGTGGCATTGATTTCAGAATGTAATTCTAACAAGTTTCGGCCACACAGTTGTAGTCAGGTAATTTGCTATGAGCACTGAAGACACAAATTCCCCGTTACCGGAAAATGCAGCGGGCAGCGCCCAATCGGGAGTTCCCGCAAGGGATGCGGCTGGTGGTCGAAAAAAACGCAGACGTCGTGGTCGGGTTGCTGCAGACACATCAATCCCTCAAAAACCCTTTGTGCAGCCGGTGCGACATTTCCCGCCGATCGATCTGGCATCAGCCGAGGCAGTTGATGCGATCCATCATGCATCACTTAATGTATTGGCAGAGACCGGCATTAAGGTACTTCATGACGGTGCCAGAGTCATCATGAAAGACGCCGGCGCCGATGTCGATGAAAGCACACAGACGGTTCGCTTTGATTCATCACTGATTGAGCAATTATTATCTACCGTACCACCGCGGTTTACCCTGCATGCTCGCAACCCGGAGCACAATCTGGTGGTGGGTGGAGATCAGTTACTGTTTGGTTTAATGGCCAGTGCACCTAATAGTTCTTGTCTTGATCATGGCAGACGTACCGGCAATCAGAAAGACTTCCGAAATTTTCTGCGTCTGGGCCAGATGCATAACATTCTGCATTTTATTGGTGGTTATGCGGTGGAGCCGACTGATATACACGCATCGGTGCGACACCTCGATTGTATAACGGACTTTATAACGCTTACCGATAAAACCTATTGTATTTACTCATTGGGGCACGAGCGCGTTACTGATGCAATAGAGATGACCCGTATCGCTCGTGGAATCAGTTCCGAGCAGCTGTCAGAAGAAACATCTCTGTTCACTATTATTAATACTAACTCACCACTGCAGCTTGATATTCCAATGATGCAGGGAATCATTGATATGGCATCAATGAATCAGTTGGTAGTTATTACACCGTTTACTTTATCCGGAGCCATGGCGCCGGTGACCATACCAGGTGCACTGGTTTTGCAAAATGCTGAAGCTCTGGCGGGTATTGCGTTTTCACAGATGGTAAGGCCCGGTGCGCCTGCAATGTATGGTGGCTTTACCTCGAATGTCGATATGCAATCCGGCGCGCCCGCATTCGGCACACCGGAGTATATGAAGGCGCAGCATATCGGAGGGCAGCTGGCACGCCGATACGACATTCCGTACCGTACCTCTAATGTATGTGCTGCCAATACGGTTGACGCACAGTCTGCCTATGAGTCTGTGTTTTCTCTCTGGGGTGCGATTAATGGCGGCGGACACTTGCTCAAGCACGGAGCAGGCTGGATGGAAGGCGGGCTCTGTTGTTCCTTTGAAAAACTCATACTTGATATAGACCTGCTGCAAATGGTGGCCGAATTTCTCACACCGCTGGACTTCTCTGAAGACGAGCTTGGCCTGCGTGCGATCAACGATGTCGGTCCCGGTGGTCACTTCTTTGGCACAGCACATACACAAGAGAGATTTAAAGACGCGTTCTACAGCCCGGTGTTAAGTGACTGGCGCAACTTTGAATCATGGGATGAAGCAGGTCGCCCAGACGCCATGCAGAAAGCCAACAAAGTATGGAAGCAAAGACTGGCGAACTATAAAGAGCCACCGCTGGATGCTGCCGTTAAATGCGAACTGGAAGAATTCGTAGCAAAACGAAAAGAGCAGGGTGGTGTGGCCACTGATTTTTAAAACACTGTCGCAATTAAAGTAATATTCCGGACAATCAGTGTAAAAGGAATCACATTACTGAAAACCGGGCAGGCACGGAAAAAGTAATTCTGAGTTGTAAATCCCGGTGTAATGTTCGGATATATGGCAACCTTAATCCTTTTGTCAGCTGTGGTATCGCAGCTGCGTACGAAATTTCGATGCGCTGTTAGTTTAGGTACGTTCTTGACCAGTTTCTGTCCGTCGCTGATGTAGTTTCCTTTTTAAAAATTCTGCTTGTGGAGTTGAATTGATGCAATCACTGAAAACTTATTTTTTAGT
The DNA here is from genome assembly GCA_964550655.1 of uncultured Granulosicoccaceae bacterium. GTDB lineage: Bacteria > Pseudomonadota > Gammaproteobacteria > Granulosicoccales > Granulosicoccaceae. The sequence continues at coordinate 2,167 of CAZKAQ010000045.1, read as the reverse complement.
AGCTCTTCTGCTTGGTTTTCTTGTGGGTTGCAGTAGCGACGACGACAACATTGGAGATGATGCGGTCAGCAACGATACAGATGCCGATACTGAAATGTTAAATGAAGCAGAGGATACGAATACCGATACTGAAATGACCGGTACTGAAATGGAAAGTGAATCGGAGAATGTCACACCTGCAAGTTTAATCGGTAGCTGGAGTTCTGCTTGTACTGTTGACAGGGATGACGATGGAGATTTTGATGCCATCATCTATTCATTCGAATTCACTGAAAGTACATTCGGGTATTCTTTGTCCTCTTTTGTGGATGAAGACTGCACCAGTCAGGCAGCGGGCTTTGAGTTCTCGTCTATCATTCGACTCAATGGTAGTTTTAGTTCTGTTGGTCAGGTGACCACGTCAACAGGTCTCATCGCTAATGAGCTGACTTTAAATATAGAGTCCGGCTCGAGTCAGTTCGCCGGTGGCGAGGTAGTGCCCACTGACTTAAGCGAATTAAACCAGACTACGGTGCCGTTACTGGTATTTGTTGACGAATCGGATGTACTGTTTATAGATGATATTTTTTTAGGTTCACCGGTCAACAACACGTTGAATCTGGATGTACCGTTTCAGCGGCAGTCAGATAGCGACAACCTCTCTACCGAGCCGGTCAATGAGCTTATACCGCCAGATGCAGATATAGTGGATCTACCCGACAGGTACGAAATTACGCTGAGATCAACCAGCGAATCCTCTCAAACTGCAGACTTTACACCGAGTGGTACGCAACAATTTAGCGTCGACTCAGGTCAAAGCTGCACATGGACCGCAACCGACAGAAACAACGATCAGCTTGTTGCAGCAGGGGCGGTTGAAGCGGACAGCAACTTGCTGGCTACTGTTGTCGGGGTGCCTGTTCTTAATGGTGCAGGAACACGGCTGACTATTGACTGCGCACCGTTGCACCCTATAGCGGAATTACTTCAAGGACGCTGGACAACCGGTTGCTTTTTATTTGAAGGAGAAGCGAACTCGCAATCGTCAAGGTCTGACTTTACTGTAATGGGTAATACGTCCGTGGCGGAGAGCCGAAGATTCGCGGATTTTAATTGCAGCGTGCCTGCAGTGTTTCCGGACACTGGTGAGGAAGTGATGACCCGGTTCGAGGACACTATCATTTTTCCCGGAGAAACAGTTGCTACCACGCTCGGTGAAGCGCCATTCATAAATTTTTTTAACGGCTCTTCCACGCGGTTTAGTATTTTTACTGTTACGCCGGAAGATCGATTGTTTTTTGGTGACGGCATAAGTAACACTGAGGAAAACCGCCCACTTACCCTGGATGTGTTCTTTTTCCTGCAAAGACGCTAGCCCGACTATCTCACTGGATTCCACCCAAAATAAATTGAAGGTGGATTATTTTTTTGCAAACTATAAAAACCTTTGCACGATATGCAATCCTGCCCTGTACATTCCAATCACGTCGCGTGATTGCGACGTGACGGAGAGCCTTGTAGCCATCTTGTTACATAAGGCTACGGTAAAGTACTAACAGCCACCTCGGCCGTAACCGTTGTGATTTTGCGCCTGACATGCGCATAGAGGTTTAGATTTCCCGCGGCTGGTTTTGATAGTGTTTGTTGCTATTCGGTATACCACCATGACCAATACCGAAGTGTCGAACAGCCCGAGTCTAAAGTTGGTTGCTTTTTGTCACATTATTCATTGTAATCTCCTTGTCATTTATAAGCGTGTCCAGCGTTACTTACTTCAACGCTGGTTACATCATTGCCGGAACTACTGGCGAATTCGACAGCTCACGCAGCACGTACAAATTGTTTATATCGAGTGCTTGAGATCCTAAGCATCTGGTGTCTAACCTGATGGTGTATATTATTAATTGTTGACAATTCAAATGGATGTCAGGTTTGTATCAATTTCGACGGAAAAATATATCAGGACCCGGAGGCTGCAGAGAGGCACCAGGAGATACCTTGGTCATATATGTACACACTATTAAGTATCAAGAATAAGTTACACCAAACACTGCTAACACAGTCCCACTGACGAAAACCGCCGACTTATCCTGGATGTGTTCTTTTACCTTCATAGGTGCTAGCCTGCATAATTCATGTGGCGACCTGCGGATTTAGCTCTTATGTCTTTATTTAAAGTTTTTGCGGT
>CAZKAQ010000044.1:2485-25978 GCA_964550655.1 uncultured Granulosicoccaceae bacterium | reverse complement strand
AACTAAAGACATAAAAGCCAAATTCGCAGGTCGCCTCATGAATAATGCAGGTTAGTGGTAAGCGCGGTAACTCCGCGCTTATTGCTTGCTACAGCACCTTAATCTTGTTTATAACCTGGAAAAGAAATAAACAGCCATCGCTTAACGTTTAAAAATTCACACTTCCTGGCCCGCGAGAAACAGCCAGGTTTCAATCACCGTATCCGGATTCAGAGAAACACTGCTGATACCCTGCTCCATCAGCCACTTGGCAAGATCAGGATGATCAGACGGGCCCTGGCCACAAATACCCACATACTTACCGGCTTTATTTGCAGCAGCAATTGCTGCTGCGAGCATTTTCTTGACCGCAGGATCGCGCTCATCAAACAAATGTGCAATCAAACCGGAGTCTCTATCAAGACCCAGAGTTAACTGTGTTAAGTCATTTGAACCGATGGAGAAACCGTCGAACTTTTCGAGAAACTCTTCTGCCAGAATCGCGTTACTCGGCACTTCACACATCATGACAATCTTAAGGTCGTTTCGACCGCGCTCCAGACCGTTTTCCCTTAACAGTTCGAGTACATCGTCCGCTTCCTGTAAGGTGCGTACAAACGGGATCATTATCCAGACATTATCAAGCCCCATTTCATCGCGCACTTTCTTAAGCGCAGTACACTCGAGTTCAAAGCACTCTCTGAACGATGACGATATATAACGCGAGGCACCGCGAAATCCGATCATCGGATTTTCTTCCTCGGGCTCGAAAAGATCGCCTCCGATCATATTCGCATATTCATTAGACTTAAAATCACTAAGCCGAACAATGACCGGATGTGGAGCGAAAGCGGCAGCCAGAGTAGAGACGCCTTCTGTCAGTTTCTCAACATAGAAATCAACAGGTGACGCATAGCCCGCTACACGTTCATCAATCTGTGTACGAACTGATTCCTCCATCATTTCATAATTTAACAATGCCTTGGGATGAACACCAATGGTATTACTGATCATAAACTCAAGACGCAGCAGACCGACACCATGATTTGGCAATCGTTGAAAATCAAAAGCACGCTCCGGATTACCCACATTCATGGTGATCTTAAAAGGCAGCTCAGGCAGACCATCGAGCTGAATTTCTTTTACCTTATACTCTATCTGGCCTTCATAAACCTTACCGGTATCACCTTCAGAGCAGGAGACAGTAACATCAAGACCATCGGCAAGAGTTGATGTCGCATCACCACAGCCTACCACTGCCGGTACGCCAAGTTCGCGCGCTATGATTGCAGCGTGACAGGTTCGCCCGCCTCTGTTGGTAACGATAGCCGCAGCGCGTTTCATTACCGGTTCCCAGTCAGGGTCTGTCATATCCGTAACCAGGATATCGCCTTCCTGTACTCGCGAGAGTTGATCAAGGCTCGGTATATTTCGCACCTTACCAGCGCCGATACGCTGACCGATACTGCGCCCGGTGACGAGGACTTTTGAAGAGGTCTCGTCCATTTCATAACGTCGAATCACGTTCTTATTGGAACGCGATTCAACAGTTTCAGGACGCGCCTGTAGAATATACATACCGCCATCAACACCGTCTTTGCCCCATTCAATATCCATCGGGCGTCCATAGTGTTTTTCAATGGTGACCGCCATGCTGGCAAGCGAGGCTACATCAGCATCAGACAATGAGAACTTCATCTGCTCACTTAGCTCGGTATCGATAGTCTCAACCGCAACGTTTTCACCGTAAATCATTTTAATGAGCTTGCTGCCGCGATTGCGTCTGAGGATTGCGGGCTTATCTGCACTGAGTGATTGCTTGTGTACATAAAATTCATCGGGATTAACCGAACCCTGAACGACACACTCGCCCAGGCCCCAGGAAGAAGTGATAAAAACCACATCCTCAAAGCCTGTCTCTGTGTCTATTGAGAACATCACACCACTGGCGCCAACATCACTGCGAACCATTCTTTGAATACCTGCAGATAACGCAACGTCTGCGTGTTCAAAGCCCTGATGCACACGATAGGAAATTGCTCTGTCATTATAGAGTGATGCGAACACCTCTTTAACCCGGGCAAGCACATCGTCTATACCCACAACATTTAAAAAGGTTTCCTGCTGACCCGCAAATGATGCCTCCGGCAGATCCTCTGCTGTGGCGGATGATCTGACCGCAACTGAAATCTGCCCACCCGATTGCAACTCGGTGTAGGAATCGCGAATTGCAGCTTCCAGTGATTCTGGAAACGGTGTGTCCATCACCATGTTACGAATTCTCTGCCCGATCTTTTCCAGTTCATCAACATTTTCAACATCGAAGTCCTGCAACAAAGCATTTATGTTCTGATCGAGCTGGTTATGCGACAGAAAATCGCGAAACGCATCTGCCGTGGTGGCAAAACCACCCGGTACAGAGATACCGGTACTGGCAAGGTTGCTGATCATCTCGCCAAGGGAGGCGTTTTTACCGCCCACGACCGGCACATCATTCATTGAGAGTTTGTCGAACCAGATTACATAGTTACTCAAAATAGTCTCGCTACAGTTAATTCCCGTGTTAACAGGATACAATGTTTAAATACGGAACAAGATTTGCCGGCATCTACCCTGCCCGGCCACATCGATAGCTTCGTCAAAAAAAATACGTCCCCATGGGAACACCCAAGGCACAATGATGCATAAACGCACCACATTTGTAATCTCGGACCGAACCGGGCTGACTGCTGAAGCACTCTGTCACAGTCTGCTGAGCCAGTTTCCGAGCGTTCAATTCGATATAGAAAACCTGCCGTTTATTGACACCATCGATAAAGCGCAGAACCTCATAAAAACGCTGAATACGCTGGCTGAACAAAATAACGAAAAACCGCTGGTGTTCGCGACACTTGTGAACGACGACATCAGAAAAATAATTTCTGACGGAAACGTAGTTTTTTTTGATCTGTTCGATACTTTTATCGATCCGCTGGAAAAGGAACTTGATATCGAGTCTTCGCATTCGGTAGGTAAGTCTCACGGAGTACTCGATTTTGCCCAGTATTCGGCACGGATGAGTGCCGTCAATTTTGCCATGAATACCGACGATGGTATGGAAACCGACCATTATGCCAGAGCAGACGTTGTGGTGATCGGCGCCTCCCGGTCAGGAAAAACACCCACTTGTCTGTATTTGTCTCTGCAGTTCGGTGTATTTGCCGCAAACTACCCTCTGACACCGCCAGACCTCGAGAACACAGATTTGCCCGAGACACTGGCACGCTACAAGGATAAACTATTCGGACTCACAATTGACCCCTACCGGCTGCAACAGATTCGCCAGGCGCGCTTCACAGGCGACACCTACGCCTCGGCACAGACCTGTCAATTTGAAGTCGCTCAGACCGAGGCGATCTACCGGGCGGCCGGTGTGCCCTACGTAAATACGACGAAAAAATCGGTAGAGGAAATTGGTGCCTATATCCTGCACAAAGCTTCATTGCGCCGAAAAATTTAGTAAATTTTCAATACAAAACAACAACTATGCAACGCTGTAAAAATAAAACCCTCTATACTTCTGTTAACTTCAATTTGAGCCCCGATAAATGAAAATTCTTGTCACCGGTGCAGCCGGATTTATTGGATCAACCCTGTCAAAAAAACTCCTCGCCCGTGGCGATCAGGTGATTGGAGTAGACAACCTGAATGACTACTATGACCCGTCATTGAAAATTGAAAGACTCAAACCGCTGAAAGCGCACGAAAACTTTACCGACGTGTGCATCTCCATTGAAGACAAAGAAGCTATGGACAGCACGTTCGCGGAACACAAGCCGAACCGTGTCGTGAACCTTGCAGCGCAAGCAGGTGTGCGCTACTCAATTGAAAATCCTTATGCCTACATTGACGCCAATATTTATGGTTTCATGAATATTCTTGAGAACTGCAGACACAACCAGGTCGAGCACCTTGTCTACGCCTCAACCAGCTCGGTCTACGGCTCACATACCAACATGCCATTCTCAATACACGATCACGTTGATCACCCGGTCAGTCTTTATGCGGCAACTAAAAAATCAAACGAACTCATGGCGCATACCTACAGCCATTTGTTCAATATTCCGACCACAGGTCTGCGATTCTTCACGGTATACGGACCCTGGGGTAGACCGGACATGGCGCTATTCTCATTCACAAAGAAAATCCTGGCCGGTGAGCCAATAGACGTTTTCAACCACGGCAATCACAAACGCGATTTCACCTACATAGATGACATCGTCGAAGGTGTTATCAGAACCCTCGACAAGGTTGCAACACCAGACGCTGACTGGAATAGCGATACACCCGGATCCGCAAGCAGTGCCGCACCTTATCGGATATACAATATCGGTAACAGTGAGCCGGTCAATCTGATGCACTACATAGAGGTACTCGAGGAGTGCCTTGGAAAGAAGGCAGAAAAGAACCTGCTGCCTCTGCAGCCGGGAGATGTTCCCGATACCTTTGCCGATGTAACTGATTTGGTCGATGCTGTGGATTACAAGCCCGCTACTACCGTGGAAGAAGGCGTCGCCGCATTTGTAGAGTGGTATCGGTCCTACTATAAATCGTAGCAGTTCGGCCCGGGAAGACCCTGGCTGTCAGTGGGCCGTGAGTGGCAGAAAAAATCTCGCCGCCCTGACCACGTTACTTGTCATATACTGCGTAGCATGAAATCAAGTCAAAGCCGCTACCGCCAACTCCGGGCATTCTGTCAGACTGCAAAGACCGGCAGCATTTCCAAAGCCGCAGCGCGGCTGCATCTCAGTCAGCCTTCCGTATCACTGCAAATCCAGTCACTGGAAAAAGAGATCAACATACAGCTGTTTGAGCGCCGAGGCCCACGCATACGCCTGACACCGGCAGGACAGCTGCTGCTCGATATGGCAGAACCGATCGTCGAAGGCATGGACAATCTTGTCGAGACTTTCACCACGTCAGTCAGAGAGGTGACCACCGGGTCTCTGGATATTGCCGCCGGCGAGTCCACCCTGCTCTACATACTGCCGGAGCTCACGAAAAACTTTATGGACAAGCATCCGAACGTCACGGTAAGGCTGCATAATGTTACCGGCAAAGATGGCACTGCGATGATGCGCGACGGTACCGCGGACTTTGCTATTGGTGCAATGGACGAAATCCCCGAAGATCTCACCTACTATCCTATTTACAACTACAAACAGATTCTCATCGCACCTGTTGATCATCCACTGGCAAACCGTACTTCACTGACAGCGCAGGAAATCAGCCCGTACAGCTTGATTCTGCCTCCGCGAAATCTCAGCACGCATAGTCAAATCGATGCGCTGTTTCAAAACCACGGCCTGCCCTTACAGGTTATACTTGAAGTCGGTGGCTGGGAAGTCATTAAACGCTACGTAGAGCTTGGACTCGGCATCAGTATCGTCACCAGCTTCTGTCTGCGCGGCCATGAGAAATTAATAAAGATTCCAGTCGACAATATCCTGCCCGATCGCAGCTATGGTGTGGTTATGCGGCGCGGAAAGTTTCTCTCTCCACAAGCCAAAGCTTTTTTGAAATTCATGGAGCCCGGTGTCTTTTCAACCGACAACCCTTCGTCTGCCAAAGATAACAGCGACAACACCGGCGCACTGAATGAACTCAAAGACAGTCTGGCCAACGCCTTGCCAATGATATAATTTTCAGGTGAGTAACTTGCCGACAACCATCATGCTAACTGTCAAAGAGTGACAAACAATGGTTTGGAAACCACATGCAACTGTTGCTGCTATTGTAGAGCGCGACAACGCCTTTTTAATTGTCGAGGAATTAATCGAAGGCGAACGAGTCTTCAACCAGCCGGCTGGCCATCTTGAAGACGGTGAAAGCCTGATTCAAGCTGTGGTGCGGGAAGTTAAAGAAGAGACCGCCTGGGTATTCAAACCACGCGCCATACTGGGTATTTATAAATGGAAACACCCGACTGGCCACCACACTCATATACGTACATCATTCATCGGCGATGTCACGGATCACGATCCTGCACAAGTGCTTGATAGTCCGATTGTGAGTGCCGACTGGTATAGCCGCACAGATCTTCTAAAAATGAATCTCAGAAGTCCTATGGTGATGCGCAATATTGACGACTACCTGCAGGGTCGAGAGTACTCACTGGAACTTCTGAACGATGTATAGACACACCGTTGTAATAATTTATATGCAGGTGTACAGGCATTGAATAACACTGCTGAAGCAATTGTTATCGGTATTTCCGGTGGTGTTGATTCCGCTGTCGCCGCACATGTATTGCAACAGGATAAAACCTGCAGTGTACAGGCGGTCTTCATGCAGAACTGGGACGAAGAAGGCGACGACTACTGTACTGCTGTTGAAGACTTTCGCGATGCGTCAGGTGTATGTGAGTTACTCAACATACCACTGAGCAGTGTAAATTTTTCAGAAGAGTACTGGAAAAGTGTTTTTGCAGGGTTTCTTGATGAATACACGGCAGGCAGAACACCTAACCCCGATATTCTTTGCAACAAGGAAATAAAATTCAAAGCCTTTCTGGAGCATGCCAAAACACTGGGTGCAAAAAAGATAGCCACCGGCCACTATGTGCAAACCGCCCTCGCTGACGACGGCAGTGTAAAACTGTTACGCGGCGCAGACAACAACAAGGATCAATCCTATTTTCTGCACACACTGAGTCAACAGCAGCTGGCGCAGGCGGTTTTTCCGATAGGCCATCTGCAAAAATCTGATCTGCGCGATATAGCCCACGATCTCAATCTGCAGGTGCACGACAAAAAAGACAGCACCGGCATTTGTTTTATTGGTGAAAGAAAGTTTGCTGATTTTCTGGCAGAGTACGTCGCCGCCAAACCCGGTGCCATCAAAACCCTGCAGGGCGACACTATTGGCAGGCACAACGGCATTACCTTCTACACCATAGGACAGCGCCAGGGCCTTGGTATCGGCGGTCACGCAAACTATCCCACAGAGCCCTGGTATGTCGCTGAAAAAGTCGTCGATGCAAACGAGCTTATTGCGGTTCAGGGCCACGACCACCCCCAACTTCATAAAAAGTCTTTACAGGCGGTTAAACCGCACTGGATACGCAATAAACCGGCAGAGGGTTTTCAATGCACTGCCAAGACACGCTATCGTCAACAGGACCAGGAATGCACCATCAATTTCACGAGTGAAAAGCAAATACTTGTGACGTTTACTCACAGCGTACGTGCTATCACCCCCGGGCAATCTATTGTTTTTTATAATGGCGAAGAATGTCTGGGTGGCGCAATCATAGCGAAGGCTTCAGCCTGATGCAGCTCAATTCACCACAGATAATCGCATCCATACTGCTACACTACGCTTGTTAAGATGTCACTAAAATCCGCCGCATTTTTTTTCAGTCATACATCACCGGCCATGGTGCACCACTTTGATTAACTCACTTGAAAATCAATCTATGGCTTTGTCAGGGCTGTTCCTGACAGCAGAGCTTGTTCAGACTATCGCTACCACGGGCAGGTTTGATGACAGCGACATGCGTGTTGCACTGGAGTCTGTCTTCAGGCTTGAAGCCAATACGGTAGAAGCAGTTTATGGCAGTAAAGCAAATCTGCGCACAGGTCAGTTACGGCTTGTCGATCAACTCAGCGGGGCGGGCAACACACCGGACTTACAACTCACGCAATATATACTTAAGCTCATCAAGCTTGAACACAAATGCCGATCTGACAACGAGCTTCTTGGTCGAATTCGGCGCGGTGTTGAAAGTGCCGAACAAATGCGCACCCATTACGACACCCTTGACGATGAAGTTATAGCCATTCTGGCTAAAATCTATACGGACAACATTAGTAATCTGTCGCCACGTATCGTGGTAAACGGTGTACGTGAATACCTTGAGCGCACTACCTACGCCAACCAGATCAGAGCCTGCCTTTTGGCCGGCCTGCGTTCGGCTGTACTGTGGCAACAATGTGGCGGTTCTCGCTGGAAGATCGTATCCGGAAGACAAAAATATGTGGACCAGGTGCGCAGCGACCTCGAAGTAATTTAGTGTGCCGCCTGTAAATCCGTAAGCAAAGTGTACGTAAATGCACAAAAACCTTGTTGGCATCAGAACCTGTTATCTGCAATGTGTGTTAGATCACATTTAGCACTCAATATTGTGACGCACGGCCCGCTAGTATTATTTTGAATCAGGGGTCGTCGTCGTGTCGTGTCCCAACAAATCAATTCGTTCAGTACTCCGAAACTGTCAGATCTGCATGGGTGGCGAAAGTACACTTGAGATTTCTGCAGCCTGCCAAAGTGAGCCGTTTGCGCTCGAATGCAATATTGATTACTTCGCACAGGTGATGAGTGAAGTACAACACTCACTACCGCAGTTTGAAGACTATACCTTTGTTTTCACTCGCAGCGTTGATGAGCTACCAGCAAAATTCGATAAAACACCTAACCTGGTTGTCTTCATTATGGGAGACGAGTGGGCAAGAGTGCCTGTTTACGCTCACCGTGTACACGCCGTGTTCAAGGCGCCGGGGCAGCACATAAAACTTGCCACTCACAATCGCTGGTGGCGCTTTAATCTGATGACAACAATGCAGTTCATACGTCAGCACCTAAAACGCTTTCCGCGTTACCATCGCGAACAGAGCAAAAACATTTTCGCAATCCCTTACGGCTACTACCGTCTGCCGCAACGCACAGCAGTCACTCCAATCAACGACCGCTCACTGGACGCCTCTTTTACCGGCAGCATTGACCACAAGCAGGCATTTTTTGGTCTGGTAAAAACCGCCAAGGTGCTTTCACGAGAGCGTATGGTAGAAATCGTACAGAAGTGGCAAAAAGACAAGCCATACAATGTAGAGGTTAAGCTATCAAGCTTCTTTCCAAAGGCAAAAGACGAACCGGAGCACAACGACTACCCAAAGACACTAATGGATACAAAAGTCTGTCTGTCGCCTCGCGGCACACACCTTGAAACCTATCGATTGTGTGAGGGCATGTACTACGGATGCGTCGTTATAGCAGAAGAACAGCCGAATCACTGGTTTGCTGAAAACTCACCAGCAATCCTTGTCAAAGACTGGAATTCCCTGCCTGATCTACTGGACAACTTATTGGAAAATCCAAAACAGCTTGAAAAGCTGCAGCAAGCTTCACTGGATTACTGGGAATCAACATTGTCGCCTGTGGCAGTCTCGAACTACATCCGCGAATCGCTTGCAAAACTATCGCCAAAGCTTGCTGCTAACGAAGACCAGATAGCAGAGACGGTATTGAAAAAAACAGCAGGCTAATCTACGAGAGAGAGGTTAACAACCCTGCCAACAGACGTGCACGGGAAGTTAAACTGTCGACTAGAATTCTTTCAGCTCGACTTTGCAAACCTGTTCCAACAACACCTGCGCCGTCAAGTGTTGTAACGCCTGTGCTTGCCGTTATATTTGCAAGCGAACTACCCGAACCTGTTTTTGGATTCAACGTCAGACCAATAGAGCTGGCGACTTCTGCCGCGCTACAGGCAAGTTGATTGGTACCGGATTGCCACAATGGCAATGAAACAGAACGATTTACATGCAGACCTTTATCCGGGTTAGGTGAGTTAAGCGACATCATTTTCTGCAGGCTTTGTGCAACAGCCTTTTCAGTCAGCGCTTCTGAAATAACTTCGGCAGTGCATTTTTCAGCAAAGTTCACCCACTGACCGGATCTGATAGCGGCCACTTTAAAATGATATTCATCAGTGCTCATGTTATCTATTGCAACAACATGATGAGCCATTTCCGAGATTGCCGACTGCGTGTAACTCCCTGATGCGGTATCAACTTTTACATCAAGCTTATATCGTTGCTCAGCAGCGCGGCCGGTATAGACTGTCTGTGGATCTTCCGCAGTACCCGGTATCAGTACATATTTTTGCCCGCTTGCTGTTGCTTCGATCAACTCACGAGTAGACGGACAGCCAAACTCTTTATCGGAGACTATCAGAAACGTCACTGGTAGATTCAAAGTCAGGTTTTTGCGTACAATGTTCCTTACAACTTCAAGAGAAATATACGCACCCGCTTTCATTGAGGTTATACCTGGACCCCAAAGATAGTTTCCATCTCTGCGGTATGGCATTGAAGTGATACTGCCGATTTCATGGACTGTATCTGCGTGACAACAAATCAGGATACCGGGTTGATCATTTGTTTCCGGGTTAACGCAGGCTCGCAATGTATCTGCAAATCCCATACGCCCAGGTATTCGTTCAATGTTTGCTCCCAGGGTCGCAAGATCATAGGCTGCCAGGTCGACCACCCTGTTTACAGCGTGCACGTCTGTTGCAGGACTCTCTGTTTCCACCCACAAACGCAAGCCTGCGATCATTGCCTCTGTATCGAATGTTAAATCAGTAAATTTCATAGCGATCATGCATGATGTCGTCAGCCACTCAGGCGATGTTAGCGGTTAAGATTTTTAGCACCGGGTTTCGCACTGACCAGCGCAATTCCGATCGATACCAGTACAAGCGCTACTATAACATTCAGGCCGATAGACTCTTTTAGAATGACAAAGCCAAATACAACACCAAACACAGGCGCCAGGAAGCTGAATACCGCCATATCTGCGGCAGGATAAACAGACAACACCCAAAACCACGATAAAAAACCCACACTCACAACCACCAGCACCTGAAAACCAAATATAGCCATGATAAAAGCCGTAGGTTCTCGCCAGGTTTCACCCAACCATATCGCGCCGAGTAACAATAACGGGGCAGACACAGCCAGTTGGTAGAGCAGTTGCATTTCAGGACTGGACTTTGACAGGTTTGTGGTTCGCGCAAGTATCGCAATCGCCGCCCATAGCACTGAAGCAATCAAACAAAGTACATCGCCGGTGAGCGCCTTGTCGCTTGCCGGGTCATTATTGTGCAGCAGCGCCACTACTACGCCTATACAAGCCAGTGCCAGGCCGCAGATCCGCGCTCGTGTTAGTAGTTCACCCGGTATTAAAAAGTGAGCAGCTACTGCCACCCAGATTGGCATCGTATAAAACAAGACAGAAGCTCTTGCTACCGAGGTGTAGTCGAGGCCGACAAACACCAGGGTAAACTCAAGTGCAAACAGACTACCGGCCAGCACTCCCGGCCAGAAGCTGCCATCAGTCAGACTGAGCCGTTTGCGAGCCAGTATTGCGAATAGTATTACCGGAAAAAAAGCACAGGCGGAACGCAGTCCCGCCTGAAACACCGGATGCATGCCTGCATTCACAAGCTTTACCAGAACCTGGTTGAGCCCGAGCAATGCAGAGAAAAGAATCAGCACTATCGCGCCGAAGCTATCGATCCGGTTTTTACGATCCACGTCAGTCCTGCACTGACGGCACAGATAGTTTTCCGCTCACCTGATACTTGTCTATGAGTGTTTGAACCTCACCACTTGCCACCGCATGCTGAACAAATGCTTTTATAAAAGCGGCAGCTTCAACATTACCCGGCTTGCATCCAATAGATTGCTTTACCGAGGTAAAACTTTCTTCCAACAATACCGAGCCCGGCAATAAGGCTTGCTGTTGCAGGAGTTTTGGTCGCAGTCCGGCCAGTGCCTCGAGTTTTTGTTCAACAAACGCTTCAAAGGCTGTATCGTGAGATGACGTCTGCACTACGCGGGCCTGACCGAGGTTGTCGGACAACCACAGTTCAAAGGCAGCACGCCCTTTTGCAGCAATTCGGTTACCTGCCGCATCAACCTCTGCCACTGACTTCAGGGATGATCCGGGTGGTAACAGATAGGTTGCCTGTATTTCACAGTACGGCGGGCTGAATTCTATACTTTTGGCGCGTTCAGGTTCAGCGGCAATATTGGCTATATCCCAGACATCGTCCGCAGCCGCATCTGCGACATCACCCGGCCCCTTAAACTGGATAAGCTCAACTTCTACACCAAGCTTGTCAGCCAGCGCTCTGGCAATAGCCGGTGACACACCATCGGGAGCACCCGATTCACTCTGACTGTTTACCAACAGGAAATTAGACATATTCAGACCAACCCTCAGTACACCGGTGGGTGCGAGTTGATCTTTGATCTGCTGGGTCATGATTGAAACCTGACTTTAAGTATTTGTCCTCTGCATCGGGATCATAACACTCAACAGATTAACTACCCAGTCTGTTCTAACACTCTATTGGCACCAGCCCGGAGTTTTAACTGCATTTTATAGTCAGACGTGTTCCGCGCTTCGGTGTGATTATCAGCTTCTTAATAGTCATCAGACCATCTGCATCGGCAACGACTGTACCTTTGCCAACCTTTTTTCTTTTATTCTTATCCACTGCAACCCAGGAACACTGCTCACCCGCCCTGACTATAAACTGCTTCAGGTTACGCGGGGTTACGTCCGCCGTCTGGGTTTTTGTCTTTGAACGAAGCGATATTTCATATTTTCGCGGCTTATCGACAATCGGTTTACCAAATTTTGTGTGTGATGTAGACCATTCGATATTACGATTGTAATCATTGTCCTGTGTTCGTCCAGGTGATACCGGACCGGAGCCTGATGCATTCGCTATGGCAGGATAACTATCACTCAGCGGATAGTGCCACGGAAAGTCTACGTCATTGCCGAAACCGAGCAATGGATTAGCCGCTGTGAAACCCAGCCACGCATGACCCGCATCTGCAATGTAACGCGCTGAATAACCTACTGCAGCATCATTAAATACACGTGTCATTGGTGCACCTTGCGTTGCCCAGTCTACGGTGGTGTCAGCCTTGCCATGCGCTAACATAAAATAAGCCATCCGATCACCACGACGACTTACCATTTGCTTTTGATGGTTCATCCAGTCCCAGACACCAGTACCTTGATAGCGGGATATACTGTTGGTGTAAGGTCCCTGAAAGACGACCGGCAGATTAGACTCCTCAGCACCCCAAAGCTTCACCCATTCACCTTTGAACAAAGGGCTTGTGGTGTAGTTGGTCATCGCTTCGTTGGCATAGATGCCGGCAAACAAGTTACCGTATCTAATCCCGAAAGATAGCGCTCCGGACGCGCCCATTGAATGCCCGAACGCAGATACCAATTGCGGATCAACATTGATCTCCGGATCAGCAATGGTGTCTTTAACTGCCTTCAACACACGCGCTTCGGTAAAATTAGCGATACTGCCTGTTGTTGGTATTTCACCGTCAGTCAGGTAATTATGATCAGCCGCATAGCCAAACCACCACGAGTTGACAATTGAGCCACGCCGGGGACCGGGATCCTGCGGAAATATCTGAATAACCTGCCAGTTGTATTCAGTTACTTCCCTGACCGCTAACTCTTCACCATAGGCGTGAGGTCGCAACAACAACGGATACGATTTGGATTTTTTATATCCCACCGGAAGTGTTAACGAGTAATTGTATGCGTAACCATTAAAGGTGGGATTCCAGTTCGCATAATCCATGTATTGCGTATAAAGACGCCCATGGCCTTTGTTTAAAGACAACGTAAGTACCGGCATCGGCTCAGCTACCGTTTCAACCACCGCCTGTGACAAACTGTTTTGTCCGGGCTTGATAGCTATGTTTTCACGACCACCGGAAACTGTTGTAACGGCGTAATAGACGGCACCGTTATTGGCCGGCGTGTTAACAAACAAGCCATGCGCCTCGCTCAGTGGCTTGCCGAGATCACTGATAACGTAGGTAGATGGTACAGACCCGTACGCGTGCTTGTTTACAGACGTATCATTGTCCAGCGGCCCCCACCTGCCAGTCAGTTTTTCGGCATGGCGAATAGTGGATGCGGTAATAGGAGAGGTGTGTCGATATACATGGTAGCCAACATCACCCTGAACCTCTGTCCAGGTTAAAAATGTTTGTCCGTTGCGATGCTGCGCGCGCAGCGCAGCCACTGTTGAACTGTTGTTGCTTGTGACGACCGATGCTGAGGACTTTGCAACTGGCGCTGCAGATGCTGTCGAATTTGCATTGGCGGACGGTGTCGACTGTGCGATCTGCGACGAGCTGCCATTGCCAGCTCGGGTATTGTACTGAGTATCGGTGTAAGCCCATGCACCGGTAGCGCTTGAGCGCTGCCAGAATCTCAGTGTTACTGGCTTACCGGTATTCAGCGCACCATCGACCGCCAGCTCCCAGGGCTCGTTGGCAAACAGACGAACTCCACTGTCGTAGATATCAGCCTTGTTCGGTGAGGACCCTATGGTCACCCGCCACTGGTGGACATGTTCACTTCCAGGACCGAAGTAAATGGTTGAGCCGCTTTCTATTACCTCACCGGGGGGCGGATAAGAGATATGTATGTAGGTGTCAGATAGCGCACTGACCGGCGCTACCGGCATCATAGCAAAGGCCCATACGAGCAGCGCTAAGACCAAACGGCTTCGTACCGTGCAAAAATTTTTAAGCAACGACTTACATCCTATTTTTTGTCTTGCAGCAAATTGAGAGCTACGGACAATTTATAGCGAGTCGTGTGCCACTCCCGGATAAAATTAAAACTGACGGTATCGTCAACAAACGATCACCATCCACTGTGCTGTTACCGGAACCTATGGTTGCGTTGTTGCTGAGATTTCTGGCAGTCCAGCTGCATCGTGCACCGACACCCGGACGGAAAGAATTTGTATTACGCGGGGTAATATCGGCAGTTTGATTGCCGCTGTTTGATCGGATTGAGATCTCCCACGTATTTGAGGTGTCGACAATACTTTGAGCGAAATTATTTCTTGGTGTACCCCACTCGATTTCCGTGTTGTGCCGATCGTCACCAAATTCAGTAGGTTGCAGCGAACCGGAACCGGAAGCGTTGTGGATGGCCGGAAAACTCAGATTCCTGGGATACCGCCATGCACTTTCATCCTCAACACCAAAGCCGAATAAACTGTGGACTATGGATCCGAAAGAGAGCCAGCTGTGTCCTACACCTTCCAGCTGAATAGAAGTAAAACCAACACGGGCATTATTGAAAACACTTGTTATCGGCTGGCCTTGTGTTTGCCAGTCTATGGTGCGGTCAGCTTTGCCGTGATCTACCATAAGGAACGCAGTGCGATCCCCGCGTCGACGCACAAGTTGCTCCTGGTGATTCATCCAGTCCCAGACCCCTGTTGGTCGCGAGCCATTGGAGTCGAAGTCTGCGATTGAGGCGCTGTTTCTGCCGTTGTTAACAATTGGCAGATTATTACGTTGCTCACCCCACAGACGTACGAAGTTTTCCTGAAATCCCGGGCTGGACGCATAGTTGGTCATCGGTTCACTGGCATAGATACCCGAAACAACCGAAGGATAACGCATGCCGTATGTCAGGGCACCGGAGGCCCCCATGGAGTGACCGTATACATGTGTCAGATTTCTGTCTGTGTTGAACTCATTGTTATCCAGCATAAAATCTATTGCTGCCAGCACTCTTTGTTCAGTAAAGTTTTCCACCACACCTGAGGACGGTATGCCGCCGTCTGTCAGGTAGTTATGATCTCTTGAAAAGCCATACCACCAGGTGTTGGTACCACCACGTCGGCTACTGGGATCACTCGGGAACAATTGAATCACAGGCCAACCAAACTGCGTCTGTTCAATAAACATGTGGTCCTGACCAAAAGCATGCAGGTACACGCGCAAAGAATAAGCAACGGAAGGATCAAAGTTTTCCGGTAGTGCCATTGCAAAGTTATACGCATAGCCTTCGAGTGTTGGATTCCACTGAGCATAATCCATGTACTGTGTGTATAACCGCCCCTTGCCACCATTAACAGACAGAGTCAGCACCGGACGCGGTGTACTGACTGATTCGGATACCGGTTGTTGCGTGGTATTCTGACCATTGACCAGCATGATCTCTTCCCGACCACCAACTACACTGGTGACAGCGTAATAAGCATTACCCTGTTGGTCGTCCTGCGTGGTGTGTACAAAAAGCCCCTGGTTGTCAGCAAGCGGCTGACCACCGTCAGTGATAACAAAGTTATCCGGCGCATCATCGGTACCGACGATATTAACCGAAGTATTATCATCCAGCGGTCCCCATCGATCAGTGAGTCGTAATGCCGAGCCAATGTTTCCATTGTTAATTGGTGACGTGTGTCGATAGACATGGTAGTCGACGCCATTGCCCGCTTCACGCCAGACTAAAAAAGTCTGGCCATTACGATGACTGGCAGTAAGCTCGCTTGCGACAAGACCGGAAACACCTCCACCCTGATTGTCACTGCCCTGATTGCCGCCTGCATCAGGCTGACCGGTATCTCCACCTGTGTCTCCGGAACCACCTGTCGGGGTTCCACCCGATGTGGTATCACCCGGTGTTGCTCCGTCCGGGGTCGGACTATCCGGAGTCGATCCGCCAGAGCTGTTGTCACTCGAGCCCAGCACTGTGCCGCCAGCATCTGGCTCGAACTCGAAATCGTTGCCGCTACAAGCGCCAAGCGTCAGCGTCATGAACAGAGCAATCGCTAATTGTTTCAAAGTACACTCTCCCAGGGGAATGATCAGTAGTTCTGACCGTGTAATAGCCGGATAGTTATCTGGCCCACAATACCAGAATCTTGCTAATCAGTTTGTGTCGTACGTTAATTTATTGTTACACATTAGCGGCCGAACATAACAAAACAGTGTGACGTGCACACCAGCTGGCAGTTCCGGACACAAGATACAACAATAAATCTGCAACCCGTCACAGTATCAGTCTGTTAGCAACGTTGATAAAAAATTATAAAATAGTCAGCTGATTGCCAGCTTAAGATCTGCTGTAAAATAATTGAAACAGATAAGTATGCTTCACACGCAAACTGACTTCCAACTTTGTGATGCAATCGACATTAATGAAGCCGCACCAGACTTACCAGCATGAGCTTTACATACGACCCATCCGCAAGCTAATCCGGCAATTGAACAACCCCCCGTTACTACAAGGATTTTCATTCCCACGTCAGTAGATAAACAAGCCGGAGTTTATCAATTATCAATCACAACTTTGGTAACGACAAACCTTAATCCTGGAGCTTTAACAAAATTGCTCCATCCTCTACCTGATCACCGACGCCCGCCATCACTTCTTCCACGGTGCCATCTCTCGGCGATACCAATGTGTGTTCCATTTTCATCGCCTCCATGACCAGCAACGCCTGACCTTCGTTTACCTCATCACCTGCACTGACATGCACAAGCCGGAGTTGCCCGGGCATAGGTGAGACGACAACATCGCCACCATCTGCAGCAGCTCCATCACCTTCAAGCGGATCGACAACTGACATGTGCCAGGCACGATCCGCAAACACGCTGATACCTGCAGCATGAGTGCAACAGCTCGCACGCAGTGTTTGCTTGTCAAAGATGATTACACCGTCTTGCTTTCTCGACAGTGAATGAGTTCTGCCATCAACAGTGAAGTTCCAGCTTTGCTCATCATTGCTCTCAAACGATACGGCAATTTCGTTGTCGTTATGATCGCGCAGCATTACAGAATGCAACAACGGCTGCCACAAAGCGAAAGAGGTAAAAGGGTTTTTCCAGTCATCTGCCTGATCGATCAAACCATTCGCCTGTAGCGCCGCCAGGCAGGCAATCTCATCCGGTACATCGCGTACTGCAGTAAGCTGATCACTGTATCGATCAATCAATCCGGTATCGACGTTGCCGGATGAAAAATCCTCGTTATTGATAAGATCACTTAAAAAATTGATATTGGTAATCGAACCTGAAGCATGCGTGTTAGCCAGCGCTTTAAGCATTGCGCGGCGTGCCTGCTCACGATTGTTGGCATGCACCGTAAGCTTGGCAATCATCGGATCGTAATACGGTGAAATGGTGTCGCCGGAAGCTATGCCGGTATCTACCCGTGCGTCATCAGGGAATCGCAGATAATGCAGCGTACCGGTTGCCGGCAGAAACCCTTTTTCTACATCTTCTGCATAAATGCGTGCCTCCATTGACCAGCCATCAATAGCAAGATCAGACTGTGTAAACGCTAACTCCTCGCCTGCTGCAACACGCAATTGCAACTCAACAAGATCACAGTTGCTAATCATTTCCGTCACCGGATGCTCAACCTGCAATCTGGTATTCATCTCCATAAACCAGAACCGATCCGGACGCAGGCCTTCAGAACTATCAACAATGAACTCGACAGTACCTGCACCGGTGTAATCAATAGCTGCAGCTGCATCAACAGCAGCCTTGCCCATCGCAGCGCGCATTTCTTCGGTCATACCCGGAGCCGGCGCTTCCTCAATAACTTTCTGATGCCGTCGTTGCAATGAGCAGTCTCGTTCAAACAGGTGCACTACATTTCCGTGGTTGTCACCGAAGACTTGTATTTCTATGTGTCTTGGCGCTGTGACAAACTTTTCTATCAGACATGCTGCGTCACCGAAGCTCGCCTGCGCTTCACGCTGTGCACTTTCGAGGTTTTCAGAAAAATCTTCTGCCGTTTCAACCAGACGCATGCCTTTACCACCACCGCCTGCCCGGGCTTTGATCAGCACCGGATAACCAATATCGTTCGCCTGCTGCAGTAGAAACCCGGCATCCTGATTGTCACCATGATAGCCCGGTACCACAGGCACACCCGCTTTTTCCATAAGCTTCTTGGCGGCATCTTTTAAACCCATAGCGCGTATCGATGTGGCACTCGGACCAATAAAACACAAGCCCGCACGCTCTACCTGCTCTACAAATTCGGGGTTCTCAGATAAAAATCCGTAGCCCGGATGAATAGCCTCGGCACCCGTGGCCAACGCCGCTTCAACAATCACATCACCCAACAGGTAACTCTCGTTCACTGCAGCAGTACCGATGCGCACAGATTCATCTGCCATAGCAACATGCATGGCGTGCGCATCTGCGTCAGAGTAGACCGCTACAGTTTTAACACCCAGGCTGGCGGCGGTACGCATCACACGACAGGCGATCTCACCACGATTTGCAATCAGTATCTTTTTGAACACGCTACATCCTGAACACGCCGAAGCGTGTGTCTTTGATCGGAGCGTTCAACGCAATAGACAAACTCAATCCCATCACATCACGGGTTTTACGCGGATCAATAATGCCGTCATCCCACAGCCGTGCAGACGCGAATAAAGGATGTGCCTGCTCTTCGAACATATCGATGGTTGGCTGTTTAAAAGCGGCTTCCTCTTCAGCAGACCAGCTTTCACCTTTGCGTTCCAGTCCATCGCGACGAACAGTTGCAAGTACACCGGCAGCCTGCTCACCACCCATCACTGAAATCCTTGAATTCGGCCAGGTCCATAAAAAGCGCGGACTGTACGCTCTGCCTGCCATGCCGTAGTTACCAGCACCAAAAGAACCACCAACAAGAAAAGTCAGTTTCGGCACACTGGTTGTGGCAACTGCTGTAACCAGTTTGGCACCGTGGCGTGCAATACCTTCGTTTTCGTACTTCCTGCCAACCATAAAGCCTGTGATGTTCTGCAGAAATACCAACGGAATTTTGCGTTGCGAACAGAGTTCAACAAAATGTGCCCCCTTGATTGCAGACTCCGAAAACAACACACCGTTATTGGCAATAATACCGACAGGCATACCATGCACATGTGCAAATCCGCATACCAGTGTCGCGCCATACTTCGCTTTAAACTCATCGAAACGAGAACCGTCAACAACACGCGCTATCACTTCTTTGATGTCGTAAGGTGTTTTCAAGTCAGCTGGTACCACACCGGTAATTTCATCCGGATCATAAAGAGGTGCTTCAACAGACTGAATATCAATAGCATCAGGTTTTTTATAATTCAGATTACTGATTGCCTGTCTTGCCAGTACCAGTGCATGTGTGTCGTTATCTGCGAGGTAGTCTGCCACACCCGATAAGCGTGTATGTACATCTCCGCCGCCAAGTTCTTCAGCACTGACAACTTCACCGGTAGCAGCTTTTACCAATGGCGGTCCGGCGAGAAATATAGTGCCCTGTTCTTTAACTATTATCGCAACATCAGACATAGCCGGAACATAAGCGCCACCCGCTGTACAAGATCCCATGACAACTGCAATTTGTGCAATGCCTGCAGCTGACATAGTGGCCTGATTAAAAAAGATACGACCAAAGTGATCACGATCAGGGAATACTTCATCCTGATTGGGCAAATTGGCACCGCCGCTGTCTACCAGATATACACAAGGCAGATGATTTTCAAAGGCAATCTCCTGCGCGCGTAAATGTTTTTTTACGGTCATCGGATAATAGGTGCCGCCTTTAACAGTGGCGTCGTTACACACCACCATCACATCCCGCCCATGCACCCGGCCAACGCCCGCTATTACACCGGCACAGGGGGCTGCGTTGTCGTAAAGGTTATGTGCTGCAGTCGCACCGATTTCCAAAAACGGTGATCCTGCATCGAGCAAATTGGCCACCCGCTCGCGTGGCAACATTTTACCGCGACCAATGTGGCGCGAACGCGACTTCTCACCACCACCGTCTGCAGCCTGTCTGGCGGCATTGGCGACAACATCAAGTGCGTCAGCGTGTGCCGCACTGTTTTGCTTAAAGGTTTCAGAGGTCGCAGAAACTGATGATTTAATAACGCTCAATTAACCAGGCTCACACATAATATTTTTCCGGAAGCTATGAGTTTAACTGGTTGATCGCATCAGTTCACGACCAATCAGCATGCGTCTGATCTCACTGGTACCGGCACCGATTTCCATCAACTTGGCATCTCTCATCAAGCGGCTCACAGGTGAGTCATTCATAAAACCGGCACCACCCATGGCTTGCACCGCTTGCACTGCCTGTTGCATGGCCTGTTCACTCGAAAGCAATACGCACGCTGCAGCGTCTTGTCGTGTTACTTCGCCACGATCACACGCACCGGCAACAGCGTAGACATAAGCTCGAGATGAATTCATCGCTACATAAAGATCAGCGATTTTCGCCTGCATCAATTGAAAGTTGCCAATAGACTCACCGAATTGCTTGCGTTCATGCATGTAAGGCATGATGTGATCAAGGCAGGCATGCATGATTCCAACACCGATACCAGCCAGCACTACTCGCTCGTAATCAAGACCGGACATCAGGACGTTAACACCCTTACCTTCAACACCAAGAATATTTTCTTCCGGTACTTCACAGTTATCAAAGATTAGCTCAGCGGTGTCTGAGCCTCGCATACCGAGTTTGTCGAAGTGGTCCGAGGTACTGAAACCTTTGAAATCGCGTTCAATAATAAATGCTGTCATTCCTTTTGGACCGGCATCGTGATCCGTTTTGGCATACACCACCAGTGTATTGGCTTCCGGTGCGTTGGTGATCCAGTATTTGGTACCGTTTAAAACGTAGTAACCGTTTTTCTTTTCAGCGCTGAGTTTCATCGATACTACATCAGAACCTGCACCCGCTTCCGACATGGCAAGTGATCCTACATGTTCTCCGGAGACCAGCTTCGGCAGGTACTTGTCACGCTGTGCGTCCGTACCGTTAAGTTGAATCTGGTTGACGCAAAGATTTGAATGCGCGCCATAGGAAAGAGACACGGAGGCGCTGGCACGGGCAATTTCCTCAACAGCGATAGCATGCGCAAGATAACCCAGAGCCGAACCACCATATTTTTCATCGACGGTAATACCAAGCAGGCCCAGTTCTCCGAGCTCGGGCCAGAGTTCTTCCGGAAACCGATTATTCTTGTCTATATCAGCCGCCATCGGTGCCAGGCGATCCTGTGCCCAGCGATGCACCAGATCGCGAAGTGCCTCGATATCGTCGCCGAGTGCGAAGTTCATTGACGCATTGAACATGGAATCGCTCCTTTAACCAATTGTTTTACAGTGACCAGTGCCCGCAACAGAGATGCCAGCCAGGCCTCGCCAAAATTGCACAACCCCTACTGTATACCGTATTCGGCTGCGTGACAGCGCGCCGCTGGCCAGTACATTGATTACACTATCTTTTGCACCCAGGCAGCGGGTCGCTTTTCGTTAAAAGCCAAAACTCCCTCACGCCCTTCATCAGCACGCAGGCTGCTGGCAAACGCCTTTGCCGCAGCATCTATTGACCGCGATGTATCCTGAATTATTTTTTTGGTAAGCGCATTGGCTTCAGGCCCGCATTTGCAGATCATATTCAATAAACGGGTAAGCTCCGCTTCAATTGACTGCTCGTCACAATGTTGATCAGCCAGTCCGATACGAAACGCTTCAGCGGCGTCAACGCGCATACCACTCAGCGCCAGACGTCTGGCAGCACTTTGTCCGATTCGACCAACCACATAGGGTGCTATCTGCCCGGGTGGTAAGCCAAGTGTTGTCTCGGACAGGGCAAACAAGGCATTGTCTCCCGCGATAACTATATCTGCACAGCATGCCATGCCAAAACCACCCCCAAAAGCCGGACCTTCAACCACAGCGACAACAGCCTTCGGGTAGCTATTCAACCTGACATACAAGTCTCCCACGCTGCGGTTCATCAGAGCGATCGGATCAGAGCCTGATACCGGACTATCAAGTTTTGCCAGTGCAGCTTTTAAATCAGCACCGGCACAAAAAACTCCGTTGGCGCCGCGCAAAACCAGTGTGCGAATAGCACTATCCTGAGCAGTCGCATCAAGCAACTGGTTCAGCTCATTCATTAATTGGTCTGTCAGTGCATTCTTTGTTGGCGCATGATCAAGTGTGGCGATCAGATGCGGTCCACGCATTTCGGTGGATATACGCTCAAGCGTCAGTCTGTCGAGTTGTGCCACAAAATAACCTCTGCCGATAAACTGACGCTTATTCTACATGCGGGTATCGATCGGGGGTTACATAAAACCTTAACGTAATTTGCGCTGGTAATGTTTGATGAGGGGCTTTAAAAGTCAGCGCTACCAAAGGGTAGCGCTGCAATTACCACTATTTCAAAGGACTTTGCCTTTTTAATCGATTCTCAAATCCTGCCACGTTCTCAAAAACTAACCCAATTACGTAATTTAGCCGCTAAGGGAGATTAGCCAGTGCGTCTGTAAAACCTATACTTATTATTTATTAGTTTACATATCAAATGCCGTGACAGAATAATTCAACCAGTTCACATTACTTTACATTTTTGCAAATACTGTTTTTATATACAGTATTTTTGTGTTACTGTTTTCACTGTCAGCGCAGCCACCAACACTAGAGAGTGGCTTATGAGCACCAACAAAAATATCCGTCAAACGAACAACATAAAACAACCAGCCGAAAACTTCGGGCAACCGCCTGGTAAGAAAGCTTACAATAATCAAAAAAGCCGGATAGTCAAATCCGGGGTACATGACAATACAGCCAACCACACAGTCGTCCCGACAGAACAGTTAAGTGAAAACAGCCCAGGTTATACCGACGGTCTGAGTCAGGCTCAACAACAGTTTGTATTAAAATTCTGTCATCAATTGGCCAGTGTTATTGAAGCGTGCGAACAAAGCGAGTCAGCAGAAATTGAAGTTGGCCGCCGGCAGATCAATAGCAGCCAAATAAAAGTCAAGCTGCAAGCAGAACGAGAGTTCATTCACTTATGATATGCGGCATTTATGAT
>CAZKAQ010000044.1:0-2385 GCA_964550655.1 uncultured Granulosicoccaceae bacterium | reverse complement strand
TTATGATATGCGGCATTTATGATGTCTGGCATTGCTAATCAAGGTGCTTTGAAAACATTGCGATAAGGCTCGCAGATGTATTACATCAGCCGACCGCCAACTGCTTCCTGAACGGTTGCCAAACCGGTAATTATATAAAACGTGTGTTACAGACAAGACAGTGTCACCTGCAACACTCATCTAAAATATAGATACCACCGGTATACAAATTACCTGCAGTCAGATTCCCGGTTAAACAAACAGTAAAAAACACCCTGTGAAACTGACTCAGTTAAACTGCAATGTTCTTGTTAGAACTCCTGTTTATGTGACATAGGTATCACCTTTATACGTGCACTCACAAGATATCACTGTAGAACATAAATCGGATTGCAAACAACCGCAACTTAGCCAATCAAAATCCGGATTCATGAGCGAAAATAATGTATCTTGCCCACCGTCACTAAAGCATCTTTTGTCACCCGAGCATCTTGAAAGGAAAATCACCGTGACCGTACTCACTTGTATCACCGTGTCGTTTTTGTGTCTCGCTATTATTTCGCGACGAACGCTGTCATAAACCAGCCCTGTTCCGAACCTGTCGGCTGGCCCGGCACCGGTTTCCCCTCCGTATACTGATCCGGTAACAACTGATCAGCAGCAAACTCTCTCTCCGTAAAATCAGATCTGCATCGACAAATCCTGCGTAATAATGCAGGCTCTTTCTACTAATGATCTGAACCCCGGAAAAGACGTGGTATGACCAACACCCTGTTCGATGCGCTTGTCGCACCACATCAGCACAATCAATCTCCGCTTTTCCACCTCAAAGACAGACCGCAATGGAGTTACCAGGATCTGCTTCAGACCGCAGGCAGGTATGCAGCATTGCTCGACTCTGTGGGTGCAAAACCCGGTGACCGTGTGGCAGTACAGGTACAGAAATCACCCGAGGCAATTGCCCTGTATATCGGTTGCATACAACAAGGCTGCGTCTTTCTGCCACTGAACACAACATACACCTCGACAGAGGTCGAATATTTCATCACCGATGCAAAACCGGTTTTATTCGTCTGCGATGAATCTGCCCGTGCGGCACTCAGCGCTATCACCGATGCCAATCAATGCCAGTTACTGACGCTCAATAGCGACGGTAGCGGCAGTTTCGCCGCCGGGGCACAAAAGCAAGACGTCGCGTTAAGTGCTCAACCACGAAATGAAGACGATCTTGCAGCCATTTTGTATACCTCCGGCACAACCGGCAGATCAAAAGGTGCCATGCTCACTCACCGCAACCTGCTATCCAATGCAGTGACCTTGCGGGAGTACTGGCAATTCACGCATGACGATGTTCTGCTACACGGCTTGCCGATCTACCATACACACGGTTTATTTGTCGCCACCAACACGTTGCTTCTTGCCGGAGGGAGTTTCATTTTTCTGCTCTCGTTTAACGCAGATGATTTTATTGAACAGCTGCCGCACTCAACCACCATGATGGGGGTGCCGACTTTCTACACACGCCTGTTGGCAGACAAAAGGCTCACCAAAGATCTGGTCAGTCATATGCGACTTTTTGTCTCCGGCAGTGCTCCATTGCTTGCAGAAACACACATCGAGTTTCACGCGCGTACCGGTCAGATGATTCTGGAACGCTACGGTATGACAGAAACAAACATGAATACATCAAACCCCTATACGGGAGAACGACGCGCAGGCACTATCGGTTGGGAACTGCCGGGAGTAGAAGCACGGGTTGTCGACCCCGAGACTCGCAAAGAAAAATCTGTCGATGAAATAGGCATGCTGGAAGTACGGGGTGACAATGTGTTCAAGGGATACTGG
Source organism: uncultured Granulosicoccaceae bacterium (assembly GCA_964550655.1). Classification (GTDB taxonomy): domain Bacteria; phylum Pseudomonadota; class Gammaproteobacteria; order Granulosicoccales; family Granulosicoccaceae. The sequence continues at coordinate 561 of CAZKAQ010000044.1, read as the reverse complement.
CAAATGCCGGATAAAACCGCACAGGACTTCACCGACGATGGTTTTTTCATCACTGGCGATCTCGCCAAACGCGATGTCGACGGCTACCTGCAGATTGTCGGTCGAGATAAAGACCTGATCATTTCAGGTGGCTTCAATGTATACCCGAAAGAAATCGAACTGATTCTGGATGAACAGCCGGGTGTACTGGAATCTGCCGTCGTTGCTGCACCACACACAGACTTCGGTGAAGGTGTGGTCGCCATCCTGGTCACGCAACCGGGGAACAGCATCGACCTTGATACCGTGAAAGCTGCAGCCACAGAGAAACTGGCAAAATTCAAACAACCAAAAGAATACGTCATTGCAGAGTCACTGCCACGCAACTCGATGGGGAAAGTACAAAAGAACGTATTACGAGAACAGGTTAAGGATACTTTTATCTAACTCACTATATTGCCGGACCGGTTAAACAATCTGATAAAGGGCTTCAGCAATCAACGCTTGATTGGTAATGTCTTCTTCTACCGTTATCAGCTTAACCTGCATTATTCATGAGGATTCGGCGCCCAGAGTCAATAG
>CAZKAQ010000043.1:0-26335 GCA_964550655.1 uncultured Granulosicoccaceae bacterium | reverse complement strand
TCAGTCATTGTTACTTTTTACAATGACTGTCTACATAAACTACTGTCTACGTAAACTAGTTGTAGCGGTAGCTCTGCGCTCCCGTGCTCAGCGTATTACCCACTGCATCGTGCTGATAGCTTTGACCATTCACACTCTGCAGCCTGTGACCACCTGAGCTGTACCCATACGTGTCCGTCTGGCCATCTCTTGTGAAGCTCTGACGATTGCCTATACCATCGTACGTATATGTGTCCTCTCCGTAGTTACCGGTCGCGAAATCCAGTCGATCAAGCTCATCGTAGGTGAATAACTGAGTCAGATCACTGTCGACACTGTCTGTAATCGCCGTGATGTTGTCCACCGGACTATATCCCAGCCCTTTGATAAGAACATTGCCGTCGGTCAGGTTCGTAATCCGATAATCCCGATCATAACTTCGGCTTCTTGCTATTCCGTTGCCCAGGGTCAACGACTCAATCGGGCCGAATGGCAGGCGATCGATCGTATTGGCCAACGTCTCTGCCCCTTCATCTCCTCCACTGCTGTCTATTTCGCTAACTCGGCCACTGTCATCATAGCTATAGCTGACACTTCGTCCACTCGGGTACGTCATACCGATCAGGCGGTTTGCACCGTTGTAGCTGTAGCTTTGTGTGTAGCTTTGATCTGTGACCGTTTGGGTCACGCTTGTGATATTGCCTCTGCCATCATAGCCATACTCGGTACTACCGCTCGCATCTGTGATGCGGCTCAGACGGCCGACGCCGTAGATGCCTTCATCGTAGAAGTAATTGATATTCTCGGCACTGTCTGGATAGCTGATTCCTGTCAGCCGGTTCAGTGCGTCGTAGCTGTACGTCGCGGTGATTCCTCTGGCATCGGTTTCTGTTGACAGATTACTCGCATCGTCATAGGTGTAAATTGTTGTTCCTGTATCCGGACTTGTTTCTGTTGTGACTTCATCGAATCCGTTGTACACATAGCTCGTTGTCAACCCTTCAGGATCTGTCACACTCGTCAGGTTATCCCGATCATCGTAGCCATACTGCGTCTCGCCTGCGATCGAATGAGCTTAATCATGACTGTCAGATGAAGGTGTGTTGTTATATTTTTATGCTTGGGTTTTTTCTTTTCAGCAAATATTCTCTTGGTGCTCATTAGTTTTGGTTAGTAAGAAACGAGCGATTCTATGTTTCTATGCCCGCAAAATATCCCACTGCAAACCGGAGGATTTAAAATTCTGAGCCGCTCAAAGCAGTACCCTAATAAGTGATGCCATAGACTTTGGTCAATGGTCGAACCGCCATTGAGCGAGGTAGCGTCTTACAATAATGTCGCTGTGCATCCGAACAAAGTAAACACTCAGCGAAAGACACCATGTCGAATACGACACACAACCCGAGAGCGTGTTACCGGTAATTCGCAATAGTGAGACAACAAAAATTCCGGTACTTGAGAGAAAGCTTTCCTCCGCAGGCATACCCCATTCTGGTGATACGTTGGCATAGACTAACCGTGTGACATGGGAGTCGATTTAGCTAACAAACTGTCAATTTTTCCAGTGCATTTAAAAAGTAACCGAAATAGTGCTCCGATATTACATATAACATTCACCTGCATTTTTACTACTAACATGAAGTGCAACATCTGGTTATAACAGAGTTGGAGCAACAACAATAGCCAGGTTTTTCTCCGCGCCACCCTTATTTGGAGTTTATCTCAATATGATGAAGCTGTTGTGTGTAACTACCATCAGAAGACAAATCGAATACACCAAATCCGATGGTTGACCCGTCTATGGTATGACATGCCATAAAGTTATTGATGTCGAGCAGAGATTCGTCGTGCGGATGCAGAACCTGAGCGAGGGTAGACGGTGCTGTAAAAACAGTCAGATTACCTGTTTTAATTTCATCTGCATGATGCGTGTGACCTGCCAGCACCAACTTCACCTGCGGGTGCGACTTTAGAAATGACAGAAACTCATCATGATTGTTGAGCTGGCATCCCGGATTTACACATGGTGAGCATGGTGTGTGGTGCAAGGTCACAAGTGTCGGGTTGTCAGGGTATTGATTCAGCTGTGCTGATAAATAGTCAAATTCTTCATTACTGATATGCCCGTAATCTTTATCGATGACTTGAGAGTTCAGTAAGATTACGTTCCAGGCGTCTAATCGAACGGTGCGATTGTTTAAAAACAGTCTTCCGTCAGATGCTTTTTGTAACTCAGCTGCGTTATCGTGATTTCCGGGGATCCAATAGACTGGTATCCCAAGTGGCGTTAACAGCTTCTTGAAAAGCGCATATTCTTCTTCTGTACCTTTATCCCCTACATCGCCGGTTAACAAGATTACATCAGCGCGGGGTTTAAGCTCTGCTATTTTTTGGACAATCGGTTTAAGCGTTCTGAATGGATACAAGCCTGAAAGATCTGAATCTTCGCTGGCTAAGATATGAGTGTCTGACAAATGTATTATTCTTGGCATACGTTTTTACGAATACATTCGATATTTCACTAGCTACTATTCAAAAGCTGTATTATCGCATCGCGTTACTGGCCGCCGGTCTCCAGATCAAAAACTATTCCGGTAAAAGCGTCTGTTTTTAAAAATCCGTTACCCCATTTGCTGCCAATAGCTTTGAGCGGTTCGGCGGCAATTACGTCATCGCGGCTTTTGTTTGCATTGATGTGTGGTGCCATGGCATTTTTGACGTCAAGCAACATGGCTCTGTATTCCTGCAATGATTTTTTATCGCCCATGGGACCATGACCCGGAATAATCTGTGTGTTATCGTTGATCAGTGATAGTGCTTTATCTGTTGCTGCGATGACTCCATCGAGTGAGCCTCCGCTGCTTTGATCAATAAACGGGAAGAATCCGTTGAAAAAAATATCACCCATGTGAAGCACATTGCTCTCGGTAAAATAGACAAGAGAATCCCCGTCAGTATGCGCATTTTCTACGTGTATTAATTGGACGGTTGTATTGTTAAAGTAAAAAGTTGCATCACTTGCATAGGTTATATCGGGTAGTGCGGCAGCTGACGCTGCAGGCACTTGTCGATTAAACGCTTTTATGGTCTGTTTGGTCGAGAGGCGTTTACGCACGTTATCGTGAGAAACAATAACAGCACCACTATTGCCGAAGTTCTCGTTACCACCGGTGTGGTCACCATGCCAGTGTGTATTCAGAAGATAGGTGACTGGTTTATCGCTGATCTCTGCTATTGCATTGATAATTTTGTCACTGAGGGGTGCGAACTGATCATCGATCATGAAGACACCATCGTCACCGGTGAGCACTGCTATATTGCCACCGCGGCCAGTCAACATATAGACATTGTCAGTCAGTCTGGTTGTTCTGATTTCTACCTTGCTCATATCCTGTTGCGCTAACGCTGCATTGCACATCAGTATCGCGCAGAGAATCAGCGGAGACAGACAGAAAAGTAACCATTTCGATGTGCACTGATTAGGGCGAGGATGGTTTGTAGACGATACTCGCGCATTGTAACTTTGAAGATTTCTGTTGCTGTAACTCATGTGTTTGTCTGCCTTTACTCTGCCCGGTTGTTTAATGAAGCGTTATCGACAATATAAACCAGAAACATTGGAATCACACAAAAAAAAGCCCGCTCTGAAATCAGACCGGGCCTTTTTTAATTAACGCTGAAGCCAACTACCTTGACACAAGTTGCTCCGGAATCTTGAAGGTCCATACCGAACCGCCCTGATTCAGATAACTTACCACTTTTGCAACTTCACCACCCCATAGAGGTACAGCACCACCCCAACCGGCTACGATTGTCAGATACTGCTCTCCGTCCTGCTCCCAGGTAATCGGTGAAGATACAATGCCGGTACCAGTCTGGAACTTCCAGAGTTCTTCACCGGTTTCTTCATCAAATGCTTTCAGGAAGCCTTCCGGTGTACCGGTAAATACCAGACCGCCGGCGGTAGTTAACACACCACCCCATAAAGGTGCTTTGTTCTTATACTCCCATTTGATTTCACCAGAGGTTGGATCAACCGCTTTTAATGAGCCGATATAGTCATCAAAGATCGGTTTGATCGTGAAACCCGCGCCAAGATAGGCAGCACCTTTTTTGTAAGTGACCGGTTCGTTCCAGATGTCCATGCCCCATTCGTTTGATGGAATGTAGAACAATTTGGTGCTCTGAGAGTACGCCATAGGCATCCAGTTCTTGCCACCCAAAAAGCTTGGTACGGCAAAAATCGCTTTACCCTTTTTGCCATCAGCAGACTCTGCAGGGTCACCCGGGCGATTCTCCGGATCCCAGATCGGTCGACCATTCTCGTCAATACCCTTGGCCCAGCTTATGTTCTTTACAAACGGTGTTGCAGAAATAAAATCGCCATTGGTTCGATCAAGAATATAGAAAAACCCGTTTCGATCAGCTGTGGCACCTGCCTGAACTGTCTTACCGTCTTTTTCCATATCGAATGGAATAAACTCGTTTACGCCGTCGTAGTCCCAGCCATCATGCGGGGTTGTTTGAAAGCCCCATTTGATCTCACCGTCTTCGGGATCAATTGCTATGCGTGATGATGTCCATTTGTTATCACCCGGACGCAGGTAGGAGTTCCATGGTGCCGGATTACCGGTGCCGAAATAAGTAAGCTTTGTATCCGGATCATAGGTTCCGCCAAGCCAGGTCGCACCACCGCCGTTTTTCCACATGTCACCAGGCCAGGTTTCGTTGGCCGAACCGGTCATGGTGGTTTCTTCGCCGTTGAGCGTGCCCATATGGCCTTCAATCACCGGGCGGGTCCAGACCAGATCACCGGTTTCAGGATTGCGCGCCTGTACTTCTCCAACGACACCGAATTCACCGCCGGAATTGCCCGTAAGAAGTAGCGGGCCATGCGCTTCGGTCGGAACGATAAGTGGTGCCGCTGTGTAGGAATAACCCGCTTCGAAATCAGCGATTTCCTTACGCCAGACCACCTTGCCGGTCTTGGCATCGAGTGCGACGATTTTCGCATCAAGTGTACCGAAAAATACCTTGTCACCGAGAATGGCTGCCCCGCGATTGACTACGTCACAGCATGGCAAAATGCCTTCCGGCAGACGTGCATCGTACTGCCATAGCTCATCGCCGGTCGCTATATCGATGGCCCACATGCGGCTGTAGGAGCCAGTGACGTACATGACGCCGTCTTTAATAAGCGGCTGTGATTCCTGACCGCGCTGTTTTTCACCACCAAATGAAAAAGACCAGACCGGAAACAGATTCTTGATGTTCTCTTTATTGATTTTGTCGAGCGGACTGTAGCGCTGGCCGCGCGGGCCAAGGCCATAGGACACGATATCACCTGTGGTTGCCTGATCGCCGACGATATCATTAACGCTAACCTCAGCCGAAGCTGTGGTGCTCAGCCCGATTGCCGCAGCTACCGCGCCCGCAATGGTCAGTATCTTTACATGGTTTTTCATCTATCTCCTCCGACTGGAATATCACGTGTGTTTTCACTTTCACAACGATACTAAGTCTAACGAATTTTAGCTACAGGAGGCAGAGATTTTTTGCCGCAGGCGCGGGGCAGAAAAAGTCGCGGTTTGTTATCCGCAAGTGTGATTAGATAACTAACGGGGCAAATCATAAAATGCAGGAATCGGGCGCGTGCCCTCAGATGAAATACAGGACGCTCTTAATCCAGCTCAATCAGCGGCATCGCGCTTTCGTCGAGACTGAGATACAAATGCACCACAGACCTGCGATACTCGGATTCGACCACGTCGATAGAGCGAAAACGGGCCGGAACAGGCAAGGCCATGGCCTCGTTCATTGTTAGACCCAGCGATGCGGCTTCTGTAAGGGAATGCTGTAACCAATCAAGATAGTCGGCAGTTTGCACCAGTGATTTGTCGCTTCTGTCCAGCAGGCCGTGTCCCGGCACAATGATCTCTCTATCGATTCCGGCGATGAACTGTAACGCCTCCTGCCAGGTATCGATATCAGCGTGCGGGGTGGTCGGAGCGCGGTTGTAAAAAGCCAGATCGCCACTGAAAACCACACCGGTTTCATCATCGCGGATTACCAGATCAGCGCTCGTGTGCCCGCTCAGATAAAAGTAGGAAAATTTTCTGCCACCAACCTCCTCTGATTCTGCCTCGAGTGCTGTGCCCGGCTCTACCACTGTGGTACCGCGCATCCAGTCACCCACCAGCCGATACATGTTGTCAGAGAAACCGTCGCCTTCGGTAAGAATGTTATCGATCACTGCCTGAGGTGCTGCGAGCAACGCTTTATCAAACACCTGATTGCCAAGAAAGTGATCCGGGTGATGATGCGTGTTATAGACACGTACAACGCGTTTGCCCGGTACGGTTTTTTCTATCAGTGCCAGGAGTGCTTCACCGTATCTTCTGGATGGGCCAGTATCAATGACCACCACACCATCGGGTACTTCTACGAAGGCCACATTGAGAATATTGCCACCGTTCTCTAAGGTGAAGAAGTCATTACTGCCTTCAACTATCCATGTACCCGAGGCTATCTCTCTGGCGGCGAGATTATAAGCAAGCTTATTTGCATGAACACTGCCGCAGCAGGCACAGGCAATACCGCCGGCCAGTAACTTAAGCGTTGCACGCCGTGTGTATGGAGTCGGCTTACAATGTCTGCGGTCTGACACTAATTGTCTCCCGGCATTAGTTGTCGACAGTGGCGGGTACTGGCAGGGAAAAGCGGAATTCGTTAGCCTCTGTATCACGGGCATAAACCAGCAGTTCAGTGATGTTGTCCTTTACAAGTGGTTTAATTGTAAGCGTCGGGTTTTCACTGACCGGCTCAAACATTTCGAGATTTGCCAACAACTCCCCCTGCGGAGATTTAACCTTAAGCGTGTTCATATAAAACACCGGTATACCCGGCGCGAGACCAGTGTCCATCGGGTGCTTCATGCGCAGAGACAGTCGGGTTAAATCTGCTGTTTCGCGACGCGATATTGCGCGTGTCTCACCAAGTGTTTCATACCAGTTGTCAAGACCATGTGCCAGAGCCGGTGCAGTACATCCACCGCCTGCTGCATTGACATACGTGCCGTTCACATGCCACACACCATCACTGGTTCGTACCCCGACTCGCACCGGTGAGGCTTGTTCGAGTTTGATCCGGAAACCAATAAACGGCTGTGCTCGTAGTGGACGCAGTGTCAGGATATGAGGAATCGGATTAAGATCTGCTACAGCGACTATTTCAACTACATTGTCGAGTTGTGTTGCATCGACCTGTACAGGCACCTGTAGTTGATCTTCTGCATCATAAGGTGCTGTGACAATCACACGTTGATCAATGACAACTTCACCGGGAAAAAAACGTTGTGCCATGTTCTGCCACATCACAGAGTTTAGCGGATCAGATGGCAGTTCCGGGTTATCAGAAGCGGCATGTGCCGTCGATAACAACAGGCTACCGCAAAATACTGTACATGCCGCTAGAAAAAGCGGCAATCCTGCAAACGTTGGAAATTTCATAACTTCCCCTACTTTGTGATTTTAATATTCCGGTGCTGAAAAGGTCACGCCGTAACGTGCTGCAATCGCTTTCATTTCTCCGGATTGTACCAATTGCGAGGCCACATCCGTGAGCGCATATCCAAGATCACGACTGTCATGTTTTATACCAATACCGACTGGCCAGCTTTTACGCACAATTCCCGGCATTGGCGGTTGGAAAATAGCAGACTCTACACCCTCTGCCTGATTGGCAATCCACTCGGCCTGCGCTCGAGACCCCATGGCGGCATTGACTTCGCCGCTGACATATAGATTTATAACTTCATTAAAAGTGCGGCCGCGCTGTATAGAGTTTTGCAGTTGGCCACGAAATGCATTAGATAAAAAGAAGTCAGCTGCAGTATCAACCTCAACTGCTATTGGTTTGTTTAAAAACCGCCCGAAAGTCTCCACTTCGGGTAGTACCGCCGTATTGGCAACCAGGGCTATTTCTTCGAGGAAATAAGGCGACATCAAAACCGTGTGTTCGTTGCGGGTATCAAGTTCTCTGTCATAAGGGACATGCATCATGACATCGGCCACTTTGCGATGAATTAAATCTCCTTTCCACAGATTGATGCGCAGATCATCATCGACGTTTTCATCTGCACCGCGCATTAGAAAGCGAAGTTCAACACCCAGATCCTCTGCAAAGTGCCGGGCTATCTCGACATCAATACCGCGAAGCTCTCCGTTTTCGTCTTGCCATGAGTACGGTGCATAGTCTTCATAGACAAAGATGGTAATGTACCCACTGTCTATGACGTCATCTATCGGACGGGCAAATGCAGACCCGGTTACTGTAGACAGCAACATTAAAAATATAACCGATAGCGATTTAAATTTCATTTAACTAAGTTGATCAAAGTAAAGGGCTCTATTCGGGACGCGTTTCGATGTAGGAGCGAATCGCCCACATTGCTTCCTGACTGAGCAAGGCTTCAAATGGCGGCATCTTGTAAGCACCATTTTGAGAGTAGCCTTTTCTGACTCGCTCCATGTACCACTCGTCACCGAACTCACCGGCTTCCAGCAAACGCAGATCAGGTGCTATACCACCGGAGATTACTTCCAGCCCGTGACATCTGGCACAATTTTGATTGTATCCGGATGCGCCGATTTCTATCGCCAGCGCATATTGTTCTCCACCCGCCAGGCGATACGGATTTTCATCGAGAAACTCCTCACCCGCAGGTTCCAGGCCCTCAGTGTTTACCGCCTGCGGCTGAACATCGCCATGACCGTGACTGACGCCTGAGACGGCAAGCTGGAGGAGTCCTGCCACCGCCAGTGCCAGAAAAGACGGCTTGAGCAATGGATTATTGATTTTAGCGAAAAAACTGTGCTGCTTGCGGACCATACATTCCTCTGAGTGGGCGATATCTCAAGCTAAGTTAGCGTATCTTGTTGCCTCTGACCAGTGCCTGTATTGCAAGATTCGCCGACATTGCGAAATTGATGTGATTCCTGATCTACAACATTTCCCGTATTTTAGTTTCGCCAGTCGGCAAAAAGTTTACCTGCTGAGGTAAACTGTGGCACCATGAGCAAAAATTTCAGCCCCGGGTCACTGTGCCCGTACATCCTGTTTACAGCTTTAGCTTTGTCAGCACCATTCATATCGGCAGCTGATAAAGAGCCCGGTGTTGCGGAAACTCTCAACCACAAACCCTCAGCGATAGACGCACCCCTGCCGGATGGCGTGGACCCGGTCACCGGTTTCCGAATGGAGCACTATCGTCGCCCGGTGCCGGACACCAACCCCGGGGTTGAAGTGATCGATACAGATCGCGCTTTGCAGCTGCAACAGACCGGCAAAGTCGTACTAATCGACGTCTTTCCGCCTCGCGGACTGGGGGCAGATCCGCTGGACGGCAGCTGGCTCACCAATGATGAATACAGCACCCTGCCGGGTGCAGTCTGGTTACCCGAGGTTGGCCGCGGCCACCTGGAACAAGAGCACATCGACTACTTTACCCGCAATCTCGAAGCACTGACTGACAACGACAAAACAACACCGATCATGTTCTTCTGCACCTCTGACTGCTGGCAAAGCTGGAATGCTGCTCGTCGGGCGCTGCAATGGGGCTACGAACACATTTTCTGGTACCCTGCGGGCTCGGACGGCTGGTTCGAGGAAGGCAACGAATTGCTGCCAGCTGTACCGATCAATTTTTTCGGTGAGTAAAATACAGCCAGTGATCTGAACCGGCAATCTGATCACAGCGCGTAAGTTTCCAGAGGCAGAACCTGATTGAACAAACCTGAGGAAATACAAACACACCCGGCTACCCACGCCGGCAACGTGTTCGCCATGGTGCGCCATTCACTGAATCAGACACTGGCAGGCCACAACACACTTATTGAACGACTACTGATAGCGGTTATCACCGGCGGACACGTTCTGATTGAAGGTTCACCCGGGCTTGCTAAAACACGGGCTGTTAACAGCTTTGCTTCACTGATTAACGCTGCCTTCGTACGTATTCAGGCGACCCCGGATCTTCTTCCGGCGGACCTCACCGGCACTAATGTCTATCAACAGCAAACAGGTGATTTTAATTTTATTCACGGGCCGTTGTTTAACAACGTTGTGTTGTTCGACGAGATAAACCGTGCACCACCAAAGGTACAGAGCGCGCTGCTGGAGGCCATGGGTGAGCAACAGATTACAGCCGCAGGAACAACCTATCAATTGCACGATCCCTTTATGGTAGTGGCAACGCAAAATCCGATTGAGCACGAAGGCACCTATCCCTTACCCGAGGCACAGCTTGACCGGTTTATGTTTTTTGTTGAAGTCGCCATGCCGGATCCGGAACTGGAGCATCAGATTCTTGATATCGTACTGAATGAAACACCCGAATCGCGGCACACCGAACCACTCCTGCAAGGCAACGATATCGCACTGGCCAATAGTGCGATAAGAACGGTATATATCAGCGATGCTGTAAAGGATTATATTGTCAGACTGGTGACTGCGACCCGTGGTTACGGGGCTGCCGGAGATGAAGCACGTGCCGTTGAGCATGCGGCGAGTCCGCGCGGTTCAATTTTTCTGGCTCGTGCCGCCCAGGCGCGAGCATGGCTAGACGGACGAGATCACACCACTCCACAGGATGTGGCAGCACTGGCACCGGACATACTCAGTGGTCGTATTATTCTTAACTACCACGCCCAGGCACGTGGCGTCAGCAGCCGCCAGCTGGTCAACCGGATTCTGGATATTACGCCAGTCGTCTGAGTGAATTATGTTTAGAGTAGCCGAGGAACAATCTGAACGTCACTCCGCCGCCGTCACACTCACGCTGCAAACTTTAATTGACGCAAGACACAATATAAACCGTAACCCGGATTCGGCTCGCATCAGTGGTACACGCTTTCCGGGGCAACACAATGGCCAGCGGCGCGGTCAGGGTATGGAGTTTATTGATCTTCGTCAATACAACGAAGGCGATGATGTACGCTACATAGACTGGAATGTTACCGCCCGAAGTAACGAACCCTATACGCGACTATACCGTGAAGAGCGAGAACGAGTCACAACTGTCATCGTTGATTTACGACCGATGATGTTCACCGGAAGTGACTGCCTGCGTTCTGTCAGCGCCGGTCTGTTTGCAGCCTGCACCCTGTGGCAAGCCTGTGAATACGGTGATCGCTGTGCAGCTATGGTAATCAGTGCCAATGGTATAACAAGCACCAGACCGCACGCTGGTAAAGTCGGCTTGTTACGCTCACTTGAACTGATTGCCAGTGGCTTTGCTGTCACAGATAACCACATTCATAAACGCCACGCCGCTATGGAAGGCATCAGTGCAAAAACAACACCAGTGTTATCAGAGGCACTTAATCTGATTAACGCAAACAGAAGTGCGTCGAGTCGGTATATTCTATTCTCGGGTTTGGATACAAAAGACGACTCGAAGTGGCGTAAGCTACTGCCAGCCACTGCAATGACCGGCAAGCTTAAGGTTGTGTTGTTGCTTGATCGCCTTGAGCAAGAGCTGCTACCTGCCGGAAAATACAGATTTCAATCAAATCGCGGTGCTACTGCCACTGTACTAAACAAAGCTAATCGCAATCACTATGCAGAGGAGCTACAACAAAACCTGCAGGCGCGAAGCAAACCCGTAACGGCCAACGGTATACCACTGTTGTCGGTATCTACTACCGTCACACCCACAGAATTGCTGACCAGCTTACAGCAGAGCGGCATATTGTAATGGCAACACAAGACACCGCAGCGCTACTCGCGCAACTGCGGGATATTCACCTGCCACCAGCGCCTGCTGAACCATCCGTCTGGCCGTCAGTGGCAGCAATATTACTTTTTGCCAGTGCATTGATACTGTTTTTACTGAAAAAACACCGTCGCAAAGCCTCATGGTCAGATGAGGCCATCAAAGAGCTTAATAAAATTCAGAATATGCAGCCCGATTGTGCTGTACACAGAACAGCAGCCCTTCTAAAACGTATTGTCCTGACGCATGACCCATCTGTCAGACATCAAACCGGTGAACAATGGCTTCGCAGTCTGGACCATTTTTTCAGCACCGATTATTTTAGTCGTGGTAATGGCCGGCTGTTCGGCCATGCTTTGTATACTGATACTCCGGCACCACCGGAAAAACTGTACCAGGATATTCAAAAGCTGATACGCAAACGGAAGCGTCAACAATGATCTCGTTTGCCTGGCCATGGATATTTCTGTTAGTCCCCCTGCCTCTGCTCTTACGCTACAAGCTGCTCGACGACCGAAACTCTGGTGATGCAATAAAGATCCCGCCATCAGTTGCCGGTGCGCTGCGTAAGGTTGGAGCAAATGGAAAATCTGCAGCAGGTAGTCGTCTACTGCATTTTCTACTGTTAGCTGCAGCCTGGCTTTCACTGATTGTTGCTATTGCGCAACCCTACAAACCAGAGTCTGCAACCGCACAACCTGCCAGCGGTCGGTCTTTGTCACTGCTTGTCGATCTGTCTACTAGTATGGAAAAAAAAGACTTCACCATTGACAACGAACCTGTCGACAGACTTTCCGTAGTAAAGAAATTAGCCAGTCAGTTTATAGACAATCGCGCCGGTGATCGTATTGGTTTGATATTGTTCGGATCTGAAGCGTTCATCGCCTCACCGCTAACCTTTGACCTGAATTCGGTTACCACAACCCTGCAGGGCAGTGGCATCGGTATGGCGGGCAGAACCACCTCCATTGGCGATGCGCTGGGGCTTGCAATAATATCACTGCGCGACGATGCAGCGCAGGAAAAAAGTATTGTGTTGTTGTCTGACGGCACCAACAATTCCGGCACAGCTGAGCCTGAAGATGCAGCGAGACTTGCAATGTCCATGGGGATCAGCATTTATACCATCGGCCTCGGCAGTGACAACACTACAGAGTCACAACAGTTTCAATCACCCTCTGCAGATCTTGATGAGGCTACCTTAAAAGCCATAGCAGATACTTCCGGTGGTAAGTTCTTCAGAGCACACACAACAACTGAACTGGAAAAGATTTACCACGAAATTGACACCATCGAACTGGCGCAATCTACAGCACCGCCAACGGTTGTAAAGCGTGATTATCGAAATATTTTTATTCTTTTGTCATTGTTATTTCTGGCCCCGTCACTACTACGCGATTCAACCATGAGACCAATCGCATGACGCTCATGCATCCATGGTGGCTTGTGTTTGCCTTGCTTTCGATTCTGGCTTACCTGCTGCTGAGTGAGCGACGTGACGACGCATGGCAATACGTTATTGCAGCTCCCGTACTCGGCTTTTTAAGAGCATTCAAAAAGAGAATATCAAAAAGACATATTGGCTGGTTAATCGCTGCCGTATATTTTATTGCACTAAGCAGCCCATCGATCGAGTCTGCTAACAAAGACACCTGGCGACACACACAAGGCTGGATAATACTTGCCGATGTATCCCGATCTATGACATTAACCGATGTCATACCTACAAGACTTTCAGCCATGCGTAACACCGCACTTGAACTTGCCGGTCAGGCTCAGTCACGCTCTGTAACGTTGATCGTCTACGCAGGAGACGCGTTTGTTATCACACCACCTACCTATGACCACGATATTTTTACCAGCTCAACTAATTTGCTGGACTATGGCATTGTGCCGCTGGATGGTTCCAATGTATCCAGAGCACTGTCATTAAGCCTGAGCGTCATCGAGAACAGCGACTTAATTAACAGCAGACTGTTTGTGTTATCCGACACAGGCGGTTTTAGTGCGCAGTCCTCTGCCGCTGTTGCCAGAATTGCGGATCTCGGACACAGAACCGATCTGATAATTTTCGGCACAGATGAAACAGATAACAGCGGCAAGGTAGATCTGAAACTCGCAAACGGTATGGCTAAAAATGGCAACGGCGTTGTAGTACGCTCAGATGCTATAGGCAATGTTAACTATGCAAAACTTGATCTTAACAATAGAGCTATAGCTACAAATTTACTGACTCAATCCGGGTTAACGACACTCATCTGGTCAAACCAATCGCACTGGCCGTTGCTGTTGGCGATACCGCTGTTTCTAATGTTTTTCTATCGCCAGTTACGATCATGAACACCTGCCGATTCATTGCACTGGCTGTTTTATTGATCCTGAGTTCAGGCTCAAGTGCCGATGATAACCTGATTGCTCACCGATTATATGAAAATAATCGCTTTGCAGAGGCGGCGGAAATCTATATTAGTCCGGCATGGAAAGGCGTTGCCATGTATCGGTCGAATCAGTGGTGGCGTGCAGCCGAGGCATTTATTCGAGCTGATGATCACCTATCAATGCACAATCTGGGAAACACCTATGTGAAGATGGGCTACTACGCTCTTGCACTTGAGGCATACCAGATGGCATTGATCAAAAAGCCTGATTTTGAAGATTCCGCTTTTAACGCAGATTTAATGCGCAAGTTGCTGCAAATTGAACAAGACTCTCGTGATGAATCAGCCATACAACGCAAAGGTGAAGAAATTGACCGCGTTGAAAGTGACGGCAATGAATCCGGTGATGGAAGTCCTGAGCAAGGTCCGGATCAGGCCGATAAAAAAAAGCAAAAAGGTGATGACCGGGAAGCTGATACTGACAGCCGCGCCCCGACCCCGGAGGCAATAGCCGCAGGAGACAGTGGTCGGACCAATAGTGAACAAACACAAAAGGACGATGG
This sequence comes from uncultured Granulosicoccaceae bacterium, assembly GCA_964550655.1. GTDB lineage: Bacteria > Pseudomonadota > Gammaproteobacteria > Granulosicoccales > Granulosicoccaceae. Next base: position 11,642 of record CAZKAQ010000043.1, on the reverse strand, counting down.
CAGCTCTGAAGGCGGCGCTACCAAAGGCACCGAGTCTGAAACCATAGAGCGCAACAATGCATCAACCGGAGCCGAGGGAAGAGACAAAAATACAGATGCTCAAGCTGCCAGTCAGCGTGCAGCACTTGAAACAGATCAGGCGAACGAACAATGGCTAAACCAGATTAATCACAATGCAGAAAAATACCTCCGCCGTAAGATTGAACTGGAGCTGTCAAGACGCAAAGCCGCTGGTGAAAGCGCACCTGAAGGCGGTAGTCAATGGTGAAAAACACACCAGGTATATTATTTTGTCTCTTATATTTTTGCCTTGCAACTACCGCTGTTGCCGATCAGCGTACGTATATTAAACTACAGCTTGACAGCGACGAGGTATATTCCGGAGACACTGTAGTACTTGAAGTTGAATCGACCGGTTTGCTTGATCCGATAGACTACACAATCATTGATGACCAGGCAGACCTGATCCGTGAAACCAGAGGCTCACACATTGCCGTCATCGGTGGCAAAGTAGCGGAAATTGCCATAAATCGGATGGTGCTTGTGCCTAAAAAAACCGGTGTCATGGTCATTGGTCCGTTGACTGCCGGTGATGTCTCATCCAATTCGGTATACCTTAAGGTGCTCGATGCCGACCGACCTGACTGGCAACCGCAAGCTGATGATCTACAGATCAATACCACGTTGTCACCTATCTCTTTGATGGTCAACCAAAAAGGTTTATTAACTATTGAGTTGTTGCATCGCTACCCGATAAGTAACGAGTCAGTCAGCCTGCCCGCGCTTGACGGTTTCTCCAAAAGAACGTTGGTTAAAGATCGACGGACACTAACAGGCGATAACGATCTCTTGCACAGTACTATGTGGCAGTACCTGGTCTTTGCCAGGCAGTCAGGATCAATTCAAATTGACGGTATCAACTGGAGCGGCACTATAGCTAAATCACGAATAGAAAAATCGGAGTTTACCCGCCAGTCGCCACCCCTGATGCTCACGATCGAAAGCCCGTCCAACAGTTCTTCAAATGACACTGCAGCCGCCGCAATGGATTGGTGGCTACCTGCTACTACCCTGCAACTCACCGAAGAGTGGTCTGCACCGCCAACTCAATTGCGTGCTGGTGACGAACTGAATCGTATTATCCGTATTGAAGCAGCATCAGTATTATCCGGTCAGATACCAACACCTGTGGTGCCCGAGAGCCGCGCGATTCAACAAACGCTAATAAACACCCAACGCTATGAGACCCTGACCAATGACAATGTGGTATCGAGCGCTGAGTTTACCTACCGGGTCAAAGCACAGAGCCCTATACCGGTGTTTCTCGATACTGTCCGCCTGCCATGGTGGAATACTGTCGACAACACGATTCAGGAAGCAATTATTCCCGCCCGAAGAATTAACGTTGGCCTGCCCGACCGCACAGATGTGCTGCGCAAACTGGCGATACAGGAAACCGGTGTTAACCGTTTTAAGTACTGGCTGCAGTCAACCGGATGGTTCAGATTATTGCTCGGGTTTATCGGTGTGGTTTCCGGCATCTATCTGCTATGGATGCTACTTCCTGCAGTAACATTCAGACCCAGATTGCTCAAACTGAAAAAGAAACAGCAGTCAAAACTCCGAATGCTCGCAGACAAAGGCGATTATGAAACGCTGTATAGTGAGTTATACAGTAGTCAATCCGAATTACCGATGAATCTATCGCACAAAAAACTGTTGCTTGCTCTTGAAACACGGTTATTCTCGGGATCAGCCGTTTCTGTTGCAACGCAGGTATCTGATAGACAGATTAGCATTCTTCTGAAAGACGCTCTGCGACAAATCACAACACCTGCGGGTGCTGGCGGGAAGTTACGTCACGGCATGTCCGCAAATTATAAGCAGATTCCCGAGCAAACTCTTGTAAAGTTATAATTTGGCGATCTTATCCCCGTATAACCACACTGATAACAACGTAACATTCACCTATGTTTGCCACAAAATCACGCACGCGCACGCTCATGCTCAGGCATTGCATTTTATCAGCGCTTCTCTTATCACTTGCATCGGTTGCAGGTGCCGCTGACCCGCTTGAGATTAAATTGATCTATCTCGAAGAGGAACCGGACCGCAAACCGGTTTTCTCAAACCTTGTGCTGCAACCCGAAGACGAAGGTTTACAAGGTGCAACTGCAGGTATCGCTGATAACAACACGACAGGTAAATTTTTAAAACAAAGCTACAGCATCGAAAATATTGTTATCGGTAAAGATGATGACATCATTGCCGCGGCAAAAGTTGCCCTTGCAGGCCCGCAGCTTGTGGTTGCCAATATGTCAGCATCCAAACTGGCAGCCATTGCCGATCTGCCACAAGCGCAGGATGATTTGATTTTTAACGCCGGCAGCAGCGATACCTGGCTGCGTGATGAGGGCTGCCGTGCCAATGTACTGCACACCATGCCGTCGCGCGCTATGCTGACCGATGCGCTAATGCAGTTTTTTAACAAGCGCAAGTGGGATTCGGTATTTCTGTTAACCGGCAACCGCGATGTGGATGCGCTCTACGCCGAGTCAGTCAAAAGGTCTGCAAAGAAATACCGTGTATCAATAGATCATGAAAAACGCTGGATCGACGACGCCGACATGCGACGAAATGCCGCGGCCGAAGTACCGGGTTTTACCAAAGCTCGCAACTACGACGCACTGCTGGTGGCAGATGAGGACGATGATTTCGGGCAATTCGTTTTGTACAACACCTGGTTACCTCGCCCTGTGGCAGGTACCGCAGGTCTGGAGCCGGTCGCATGGGATCCGGTTGTAGAACAATGGGGTGCAGCACAACTGCAGTCGCGCTTTTATGAACTGGCGAAACGCCCGATGACAAGCCTTGACTATACCGCCTGGGCAGCAGTACGCAGTGTTGGCGAGGCAGTCACCCGCACCGGTGCCACGGATCCGCACACCCTGAAAAATTATATTCGTTCAGAGAAATTTTCACTTGCGGGCTTCAAGGGAGCCAAAATGACGTACCGTCAATGGAACGGACAGTTGCGACAACCCATTCCCTTAGTGCACCCTGGATCGGTTGTAGCACTTGCTCCGATTGAAGGATTCTTACATCATAGAACCACGCTCGATTCACTCGGACTGGATGAGCCCGAGTCTGGCTGCCAGAGCATGGATCCCTGAGCAGGATATGAACCGGATATTAGTCGGACTATTCTGACCCGCTAAATAGCTTTTAGTCAGGCCCCGTCATACACTAAACTTGCGAGTTAATTTATGAGAAGTCGAATTTCATTTTCAGTTGCGCTCGCCCTGATCTGCAGCGCTTCCAATGCGGCGGCTCACTGGGTCTATGTGTCGAATGAAAAAGACGACACCATTTCGGTAATTGATTCCGAAACCGGCGAGGTATTCAAAACAATCGAAGTCGGTGAACGCCCTCGGGGAGTGACGCTTTCAAAGGATTACAAGTATCTTTATATCTGCGCATCAGATTCAGATACCGTACAAATGATGGATTTGGCCACGGATAAAATCATCCATGACCTTCCCTCCGGAGAAGACCCCGAACAATTCGTACTCCATCCTGATAACCGACATCTGTATATAGCCAACGAAGACGATGCGGTTGCCACCGTGGTAGACACTCACACTCGTACAGTGGTGGCTCAAATTGATGTTGGTGTAGAGCCCGAGGGCATGGCAGTTAGCTACAACGGGAAATGGGCAATTGTCACCTCCGAAACCACCAATATGGCTCACTGGATTGATACCGCCACGCACCAACTTGTTGATAATACACTGGTTGATCAGAGACCGCGTGATGCTGAGTTTACCCTGGACGATAAAGAACTCTGGGTCTCGTCAGAAATTGGCGGCACCGTATCCGTGCTGGACACCGAATCACGTCAAATCAAGCAGGTCATCAACTTTGAGATCAAAGGCATTTCTCAAGACAGAATCCAGCCGGTCGGAATCGAGCTTACTGCAGACGGAAAATACGCCTTTATTGCACTCGGCCCGTCCAATCACGTGGCGGTTGTCGATCGCAAGACTTATGAGCCGGTAAAATACATTCTCGTCGGACGACGGGTATGGCACACGGTACTCAGTCCGGAGCAAGATAAACTCTACACCACCAACGGCGTATCCGGTGATGTCACAGTGGTGGATGTGGCCAGCATGAAAGCTGAAAAGTCCATCAAGGTAGGTCGGTTTCCCTGGGGAGCGGCAATCCTGCCGAAAGACAAAATTCCTGATTGACTGCTGGCTGACTGCCATCTGGCCAAATAAATACTGGCCAAATGAATACCGGGCTGAGTCGATCCGATAATCAACTACAACTCAGTTCTGCGTAGTACTTGTCTGTGCTACAAAACTTCATTCATATCAGGCTAACACGCGCAAAAATATAGTCTCGACTATAGTCAGCGAAGTGTCAATTTCCGGTTGCACCAGAGCGTCTCAATTGCTCTTTGTCGATTTAATTTTTGTGCCAAAAATTGTATTTTTATATTTAAAAAATACTGAATTTTACACAACAAATTCACCCATCTGAACTATATTATAACGGTCGGTTATGGAGCAGGGAATTTATTCTGGTTTCCCGGCCCTGGACGTGAATAATAATTGCCAACAACGAGGAAGGCGAAATTGCCGGACCAATATCTTTCCATCATTACGTTGATGAAGTACTTCACCAAGACACTCTTGCTACGCGTCAGATGCATAACGCTGCTAATACCTCCTCCCTGTAAACAAACGGAAAGCCGACGGATCTTCGCTATGCAATGGAGCTGAAATGAAGCTTCGTTCATTAAAAAAATCTTTCTCGCTGAGCCGTTTTCAGTCATCAGCTCCATGGATGCTGCAAAACAAAGAAATTCGTCGCCTGCGTGCAGAAAATGCCAGGTACAAAGCATTTCTGAATACTGCGCCAATTGGTTACTTCACGCTAGACGGAGAACTTCGTGTTGTAGAATCGAATCAGGCGGCTACAGAACAACTGGAAGTCGCAACTGACAAACTTTATTTGTCACTGTTTCCGTCTTACGTTAACTCCGCTGACAGAGTGCAGCTTTTACAAATTTTTTCTGACGTGGCAACTGACGAAAAAGGTGATGCTCAGACAATGAGGACCACCCTTGTTGTGCAGAACAGACCCGTGCCTGTCATGTTGCATATTTCTTTGGCCAGCACATCAAACAAACACCGGTTCCATGTTGCTATGGTGGATCATAGCGAATATCAGGCAACTCGAGATAATTTGCGTATCGCCCGAGATGGCTTGCAGCACATAGCTAACCACGATCCCTTAACCAGGCTTGCGAATCGTTGGGGATTTATCGACCAGCTTCAGCTGGCAATAAACGAATCAACCAATGGCGATGTTGCTCTGCTACTACTTGATCTTGACCACTTCAAGCAGATAAATGATCCGTTAGGGCATCAGGTTGGAGACGATTTGCTGCGCGAAGTAGCAAAGCGACTGTCATCCTCGGTAAGCAAAGCCGATACGGTCGGCAGACTGGGCGGCGATGAATTCGGCATTATCCTGAGTAATATTAAGCAACTATCTGCTGTTAATAAAACTATCGAGAAAATCCGTGCCTCGCTCGCAGACCAATACGAATCAACCCCGCATGATATTCGTCTATCAGCAAGCATCGGTGTCAGTCTGGCACCAACAGACACCAATAATGCAAAACAATTGCTCTCTTATGCAGATGCTGCAATGAATGACGCAAAGCTGCGTGGCAGAAACTGTACCCAGTTCTACACGCCGGCACTAAACACAACGCTGATAGAACGATTTCAAATGGAGCGGGAACTCAATATCGCGTGGAGAGACTCGCAATTCGAATTACATTACCAGCCACAGTATGATCTGCGCTCAAGATCCATAAACGGTTATGAGGTACTGTTGCGCTGGAATCATCCACAACATGGTCTTATTGGCCCTGCATCGTTCATCCAGGTTGTAGAGGATACCGGGTTAATAGAGCCACTCGGTGAGTGGATTTTAAAGACAGCTTGCAAAAAATTGGTGGAGCTTCGAAATACCAATAAAGAAATGATATTCAGTATAAATGTTTCAGCAAAACAGTTTATAAAGGGCGATTTGCACGACAAAATAACAAAGATACTGGCAAGCACCGGGCTGCCGGCAAATGCCATCGAACTGGAACTCACCGAATCCGCACTGCTCGAGAATTTTGATCAAAGTCTGACCATACTTGATGAGTTACGCGAAGCGGGTGTTTCCCTGGCAATAGACGATTTCGGCACTGGCTACTCCTCGTTCAGTCGACTACAAAAGCTGCCGGTTAGCCGGGTAAAAATTGATCGCTGTTTCGTACACGATATTCCCGAGAATCAAAGCAACTGTGCCATCGTGAAAGCAATCATTTCTGTAGCCCATGATCTGGGTATTGAAGTAGTTGCAGAGGGTGTTGAAACACCTAAACACGCAAGGTATTTGAATACCGTCGGGTGCGATGTACTGCAAGGCTACTACATAGGACGACCATCGGTAATCTCTCTATTTAATAATACCCGCAACATACAAACAGACGAAAAAGAAAAAGCCATCGCTTAACGTTCGTCATATTCGACGGGTATTCCGGCATTGAGTGCCGGAGTCCCCGGCAGAACTACGTTTTTCCATATCCGAAAACAGCCCGCTTTCCTGCTTGCGAACAAGCCCACCAACGGGCATCCTTAGTAAGCTGATACAACAGGTAGCTGCAATGCCAATAGTTAACCGTTTTGCCGACTTACTCCCCGAAATCACCGAATGGCGGCGTGACCTACACGAGCACCCGGAACTTTTGTTTGACGTACACAGAACAGCGGGTGTAGTTGCAGAAAAACTACGTCAATTCGGTTGCGACGAAGTCGTTGAGGGCATCGGTCGTACCGGTGTAGTCGGTATTATTAACGGTAAAGTCAGCGACTCTACAGACGTAATCGGTTTGCGTGCAGACATGGACGCCCTGCCCATCCACGAGACCAGCGGTGTTGAACATGCCTCCAGAACTGACGGCAAAATGCACGCCTGTGGTCATGACGGGCACACTGCCATGTTGCTCGGCGCTGCCAAATATCTGTGTGAAACGCGCAACTTTAATGGATGCGTAGCAGTGATATTTCAACCTGCTGAAGAAGGCGGTGGTGGCGGTGATGAAATGGTCAAAGACGGCATGATGGATCGGTTTAATATTAAGGAAGTCTACGGCATGCACAACTGGCCAGGCATGGACATCGGTAAATTTGCCATCAGACCGGGCCCGTTGATGGCCGCAGCTGATCAGTTTGATATCACTATAACCGGAAAAGGCGGTCACGCCGCAGCACCACACAGGGGTATTGACCCGACCGTTGTTGCCTCACAGCTGATGCTGTCACTTCAAGTTATCGTATCACGCAATGTCGATCCGCTGGAAAACGCGGTCGTCTCGGTAACTTCATTCAATACCGACACAATTTCCTATAACGTTATCCCGCAGACAGTCAGCCTGAAAGGTACTGTAAGAACACTTTCAGCAGAAGTACGCGAGATGATTAAAGAGAGAATGCAAATACTGATAGACCACACTGCCAAAGCCATGGACGCGACGGCTGAATTTGAATATCACTATGGTTATCCTGTCTCGGTTAACGCAGAAGAACAAACACACTTTGCTTCCGGTGTTGCGCAAAAGATCTCAGGCCCTGATAACGTCGATACTGATGTCAACCCGGTAATGGGGGCTGAGGACTTCTCCTATATGCTGAATGCACGACCCGGAGCGTTTATCTTTATGGGCAATGGAGATACCGCACTGTTACACCACCCTGACTATGATTTCAATGACGAGGCAATTCCACACGGTTGTTCATACTGGGTAAAACTTGTTGAAGAAGCAATGCCTGCTTAGCAGACAAAGACAGACCGGATGTCCGCGGAAAGTGTTGTTAACTTACAGAGGTTTCAGCGCGGTTTTATTGAACCGCAAAAATCAGCTATTCTCGCAACTGCTTCCTTTAAATCGGCTTCAGATGCCGCATAAGAAACCCGAAAATGCGGGCTAAGACCAAATGCTGTGCCATGCACTGTTGTCACTCCCTTCTCTTGCAACAAAGCCATGCAGAAGTCTACATCAGAGTCCAGTTTTTTGCCTTGTGCTGTAGTACAACCCATAAATGCAGCACATGAGGGATAGGCGTAAAACGCACCGTCTGGCCAAAGACATTCAACGCCTTCTATTGCATTGACCCCTTCTACAACAATAGACCTGCGCTTTCTATAAATCTCAAGATTCTCCCGCAAAGAATCCTGCGGACCATTCAATGCGGTTACAGCCGCCCATTGACTGATTCTGCAGGTACCGGCCGTGGTTTGACTTTGCACCATTTCCATCGCCTTGATTAATTCGGCAGGTCCACCTGCGTAACCCACGCGCCAGCCAGTCATTGCATAGGCTTTGGATACACCATTGACAGTTAATGTGCGATCTCGCAGTTGCGGCGCCACTTGTGCGATTGTTTTAAAAGCAGCATCGGTATATATCAGATGCTCATACATATCATCAGAAAGCAGCCATACATGCGGATGATTGACAAGCACAGCGGCAAGCGATTGCAGTTCCGACTCAGAATAAACCGCACCCGACGGATTGCCCGGGCTATTTAGTATCAACCACCTGGTTTTCTTTGTTATTGATGCATCCAGCGCTTCAGGGGTAATTTTAAAACCGGTTTTCGCAGAAGTGCGGACCTCCACAGGTACACCCTCGTATAAACAGACCATCTGCGAATAAGCAAGCCAGTATGGTGCGGGTACTATTACTTCATCACCGGGGTTCAGTGTGCCGTAAAGCGCGTTATTTAAAACCTGTTTACCACCGGCACTAACAGTGACTTCGTCATTTTTGAAGTTCAGGTCATTATCGCGCAGAAACTTGTCTCGTACCGCTTGCTTAAGTTCCGGTATGCCGGCAATCGGCGTGTAGGTAGTTTCACCATTTAGCGCAGCCTGATAAGCACCCTCGGTCACATGTTCGGGCGTACCAAGGTCAGGCTCACCGATACTTAACGAGACTATGCTCCTGCCTTCAGCACGCAGCTTTCTGCCAAGCTCGGTAATGAGAATGGCGGCAGGCGCCTCTACTCTGTCGAGTGCCCTGGACTTGATTAGTTTTGACATGATCAGTCATTCCGGATATCGCGTCACTAAAAAGCCAGCACTACGTCACCTGTCAGGCTTGAGAATTCTGGTCTTAGCTAATAATAGACTCGCTTGTGACTTCGACCTGCATAACGGAGTTTCCAAAACACCCGCTTACAATCGAATTCGTAAACCCAGTAGTCTGCTTGATATATACAGGAGGTGGTAGATAATTCACACTATTTTTGCGAACGCCACTGGTTATAAAGGTTGTGCGTGACAGCAACAGAGATTCACTACAATCAAGATGCGTTACGGAACGTGAAAGTTAGCCAGCGACTTCACAGTAGTTACTTTGAATCGTTGTGCATTGATTCATGATTGTGAACTTCGTCACAGGTCACAACGCACTGTAAGTACCAAATTGCAGACATTCTGTAACAAAATATTTGCACATATACAAAAGGTCGATCTGAGTCACAGCGAAGCTGTTAAAGTTTTGACACACTGCCGCCCCGGTTACCCAGAGCGCAGATGCCATGCCATACCAACAGAAATTTCTCCAACCTCTACTTGTTCTGGTAGTTGCAGGATTCCTGGCAGGATGCAGCGGTGACAGCTCCGGCAATGCAGTGACGACAGCTTCTTCCACTCCTGCAGTTACTCCGCAGAGTGGTGTGCAAAATGAATCAACAGACTCCGCTGTTCCGCAAAATGCCATCCAGAATGATGCACCTGATACGACCGCAATACCGTTCTGTTCGAAGGCTTTCGTCGACTCGGATGGTGACGGTTGGGGATGGGAAAATCAGCAGACTTGTAAAGTCCGTTCGGACGTAGCGAGTGACAAAACAGAACAAGGTTCGAACGCTACCACGGCATCCGGCGACGATCTCCCGGTCGGGATTTTGTATTTCCTCTGGCACTGCAAAGCGACGTCTAATTCTACACAATACAATATTACAGATGTACTCAACGGACAATCAGACTGGGCTTCCAGGGGTACTTTTCATTGGTGGGATGAACCGGACGCTGGTTACTACTGCCTGGGCGACCGACCTGATCTCATTACACAGCATTTGATACAGTTGCGCGATGCCGGGATAGATTTTCTGGTGCTCGATAGCACAAACCACCCGAACACAGCGTCATTCGACGCAGAGAACTTTATATTAAAATCACTGCGTCCACTTCTGGAAGCAGCGAGCTCTATACCGAATGCACCTAGAATTGTTCCATGGGTACCATTTACCAATGATAATGACGGTACACGAAACGAACGTACAAACGCGTGTAACAGCAACAATAACTCGACAAAGTGTAAAACACTTCAGCAATCCCAACCAATGTATCAGCATTTTGTCGATCTGTTGACTAACGAATTTCCGCAGCTCGCGTTTCACTATCAGGGTAAGCCGTTGTTACTCGAGACTGCTAATGACAACAAATACCCACGCTCGGAAACAGATATTGTCAGACTAAAACTTCAAAACGACTGGTCAGTAGAGCGCATGTGGGGTTTACAAACGACTAACGATGAATGGTCATTTTTAAGCACTTGCAGTAACCCTGTAGATTTCTTTGAATCAAACGGATGGTCTGCAGAGGGGTGCAATCAACCTGTTAATGCCGGAAATCAGATTTCTGTGAGTGCTGCTTATCAATACACCTATATATCAGAACCATTTACGGAGGACACTAATTCATTTTCCGGTTTTACAGGTGGTATGCCAAAGTTCTATGGTCGCACAATGGCACAACAATTCAGGGTGGCTTTTGAAGAACGTGATCGCCAGCCTCTGGTACTGCTGACAGGATGGAATGAATGGATCGCTCAGCGTTTTGAACGTAACGGTCGTACTTCATTTGTAGATCTGTATGACGACACCCGCAACCGTGACATCGAACCAGGCGGCGTTTCGGGTGACCTGTATTACTATCTTATGCGTGACCTCATAACTGGCTATAGAAACCATAAACCTTTCTCTTTCGAAGACTATTTTCTTACTAAATCCAGTATTTTAGATACTGACTACTACTGGGACGCACACACAGACCTTCAGTCTGTATTTAACAAGGAAGACGAGATAGGATTAACCAACCATTGGCTCACTACAGGCTTGCAGGCAGGTAGACGTCCAAGTATTGCCTTTAACGCTAACTACTATCGCAATAATTACCCGGATCTTGTAAACGCAGGAATTACAACCGCAGAAGCACTTTTAAACCACTTTCTCAATGCCGGTTTTCAGGAAGGACGTCGAGGGTCAGCTGATTTTAATGCGCCGTCATACCTTAGCCGCTATCCTGAAATAGTAAATGCATATGGGAATAATGGGTACTATAAGTCTTATAAACATTATGTTGCCGTTGGACAATTTGTCAATCACAACGCTCGTCCATAAGAGAAAATAATGATTCCCTGGCAATGCCAGGGATATTTAACACGAGTACCTCAAAGAAGCACTTGAATAACCACTAAAGAACCTCCATGGCTTGACGGA
>CAZKAQ010000042.1:0-26805 GCA_964550655.1 uncultured Granulosicoccaceae bacterium | reverse complement strand
CAAATAAAGACAAAAGAGCTAAATCCGCAGGTCGCCTCATGAATAATGCAGGTTAGATCGGACTCAGATTTTAAGCGTCCGCGATTTCTACTGAGCGCGCAAATACTGCGCGCCCGGAATAGAGTTATCCAGTTACCAGCTGAAGCTTATCGAGCAGTGTATTCAACATAGTCCGGATTCCACAGGCTTTGCTGCAGAAGAGCGTCTATATCTTCCGGCTTCATTTCGCCGCAGTCACCTGCTGTCATTGCCACTTGAATGACTGATTTTGCGATTTCTGTAGAGACATCGCGTAGTCGATCAATGGAGGGAAATAACAACCCTTCAGCAAGTTCTTCTTCGCTGACCTGATCTGCCAGTGCGCGTGAGGCAGCGGTAATCATTTTATCGCTTACTCGTTGTATTTTTGCAGTGATAGCAGCAAGGCCCAGGCCCGGGAAAATAAAGACATTGTTGCCTTGTCCAATGCGATATTTTTTTCCATCGAATTCGACATCGTTAAACGGGCTGCCGGTCGCAACCAGACAGCGGCCGCCAGTCCATTTATACAGATTTGCGGGCATTGCCTCTGCAAGGTCAGTCGGGTTTGAGAAAGGCAGGATAATCGGTCGATCCACATGGCTGGCCATTTCGGTGATGATGGCTTCGTTAAAAGCGCCGGCCTGGCCTGATGTACCAATTAGTATTGTCGGGTGGTATTTTTCTATTACGGTTTTAAGGCTCAGATCGTCGGACAAACCATACTGCGCTAACAGTGATTGATTCCAGGCTAAAGATTTTTTATAGGTGTCTTTTATTTCCTGGCCGTCACTGATTAAACCACGGCTATCAAGGACTGCAATCGCACCTTGTAATGCATCTCCGGAGAGCCCGGCTTCAGCCAGGGCTGCACGCAGTTGCCGCGCAATTCCAAGACCTGCGGCTCCGGCTCCGTAGATCACAATACGTTGATCGCTGAGTGAATCACCGGATACGCGCAAGGCAGAAAGTACCCCTGCCAGTGCTACTGCACCGGTACCTTGTATATCATCATTAAATGAAGGTACGGCATCTCGATATTTATCTAAAATGGCGAGTGCATTGTTTTTGCGAAAATCTTCCCATTGAATAAGCGCCTCTGGAAATACTTCAGTAACAGCGGTAACGAATTCAGCAACTAGTTCGTCGTATTCATCACCTGTTATTCTTGAATGTGGCCAGCCGATATAAAATTCATCGTCCAGTAAAGACTGATTGTTGGTTCCGACATCAATGCAAACCGGCAGGGTTTGCGCAGGATGGATACCTGCACCTGCGCAGTATAAGGACAATTTACCAACGGATATCGCCATGCCACCTGCGCCCTGATCACCAATGCCCAGAATGGATTCGCCGTCTGTGACGACCATGAGTGATATGTCTCTTACGTTCTTTATTTGTTGCAGTACGTCTTTTATGCTTCCTTTGTGTTCAGGCGTTATCCATATTCCTCTGCCACGTCTGAATACCTGGCTGTACTTCTGTGTTGCTGTGCCGACTGTCGGGGTATAGACAATTGGCATATATTCTTCCAGGTGAGCAAGCAGTAGATAGTAAAAAAGATGCTCGTTGCGGTCCTGCAAATTTGACAGTGCTATGTATTTCTGGAAATCATCCTGCAGTGCACTGATGCGTTTATATATTCTGCGGGCCTGCTGATCCATGCTCATGGTTGCATTGGGTATGAGGCCCTGCAGTCCGAGTTCCCGGCGTTCTTTTTCGGTGAAGGCAGAGCCTTTGTTCAGCAGTGGTTCATGTATTAAATCATATCCGCTTAAATCGACTTTTAAGCGATATTGTCCGTCATTGTCTTTTTCTGGTCGAAAATTCAGCATAGTCATATGATTGCGGTTAGTTAAGTTTGAAACAGGCGGGCTGACTACTGTCAGGGTTGGATCTTAGATTATGTGTAGATCCGCCGGAGATAAAATACTCTGTAAGATGGACGATCCTGCCTGCATTAAAAACACGGTTCCTGATACGAAGACAAGACGCCGCTTCGCGGCTAAACAGGAACAGTATACATCTTGCCGGAAGCTGTAAAGTGTCACAGATAATGTTATTCTCGCAAAGCAATTTATGCTTGTTTGCCAGCCCTGTCCGACACACCTCACAGCGTGTTCGGTATGTCTGGTAGCAATGTATAAATGGTAATATATAGCAGATCTTACGCATTGTTTGTGTGTCATACAAATTGCACATCATAAGCCAACAATAGCTTTTTTTTTGAGATAGGAGCCGTTCCTGTGAGTTATCAATATGACTTAATCGCCATTGGTGGTGGTAGTGGCGGTGTTGCTGCTGCTCGCCGTGCAGCTAAGCACGGTGCTAAATGTGCGGTAGTTGAATATGATCGCATGGGTGGAACCTGTGTAAACAGAGGCTGCGTACCAAAGAAGATTATGTGGTATGCAGCGCATATTGCACACACGGTCGGAGATGTCTCGGGTTACGGTTTTGATGTAGAGAAAAAGGGTTTTGACTGGAGCAAACTGGTCGCTGACCGGGAAGCATACATCGTTCGCTTAAACAAAATTTATGAAACCAATTTAAAAAATGAAAATGTAGAGATACTTAATGGTCACGGCTCACTGCTTGATCCGCACACGGTAAAAGTTGGTGATAAAACTTATACAGCTGAAAGAATCATACTGGCACCGGGTGGTACCCCGATCGTGCCTGATATTCCCGGTGCTGAGCTTGGAATAACCTCTGATGGTTTTTTTGAGTTAACAGAAATGCCCGACAAAGTGGCAGTTGTAGGTGCCGGTTACATTGCTGTTGAATTAGCGGGTATGCTGCACGCGCTGGGTGCTGATGTGAGTTTGATTATCCGGCGCGAGAATTTTCTTCGCGAGTTTGATGAGATATTGTCCTCAACGCTTACGCAAGCCATGCTTGATAGCGGATTGAAAATAATCAATAACACTGACCTTGCAGAGCTAAAAAGCAATGCCTCCGGCATAAATATAACAAGTAAAGACAATAGAGATCTGGGTGAGTTCGATACTGTTCTCTGGGCTATAGGAAGACGTCCGTTGTCGGCTGAAATGGAACCACAAAACGCCGGTATAACCGTTGATAAAAGAGGCTACATTCCAACCGATGAGTGGCAGGCTACCAATGTAGATAATATCTTTGCCATAGGAGATATCACTGGTCGAGCTCAACTCACACCGGTCGCTATCGCAGCTGGTCGACGACTGGCAGAGCGACTGTATGCCGGAAAAACCGATCAAAAACTGGATTATGAAAATATTGCCTCTGTTGTATTCAGCCATCCGCCAATAGGAGCGGTTGGTATGACGGAAGCACAGGCACGTGAGAAATATGGCAGTGATGTGAAGTGTTATCAGGCGACATTCACACCTATGTATCACGCTTTTACTGAACATCCGCAAAAAACCGCGATGAAACTGGTAGTCACTGGCGCAGAAGAGAAAGTTGTGGGTATACACATGATTGGTGATGGTGTTGATGAGATGCTGCAGGGCTTTTCGGTGGCGGTAAAAATGGGTGCTACCAAGAAAGACTTTGATAACACGGTAGCAATTCATCCCACAAGCTCAGAGGAACTGGTTACTCTCGTGTAGTTGTTTACTCGATGCGCTTCGTTGAAACTTAAGTCGGCTCTGTTAGATTATAACTTTACTGCGTTTGATCTTTTTCAAAGTCAATTTTTTCACTGGCAGGTAAACCGATAAGGTATCTGCGCAGGCAATCCAGCGCCAGTTCTGTTGCACCGAGTCGGGTCCAGGTTGCTTTGCCCGGTAGTATGGCGCTGCGCTGGCTTGGTCCGTTTGGACCGTGTATGCCAATGCTGATTATAAGCTCAGCTTTTTCAAGAGTTCTGACCTCATCCGTTAAAACCACGAGCGAGTGGC
The DNA here is from genome assembly GCA_964550655.1 of uncultured Granulosicoccaceae bacterium. Classification (GTDB taxonomy): domain Bacteria; phylum Pseudomonadota; class Gammaproteobacteria; order Granulosicoccales; family Granulosicoccaceae. Next base: position 22,903 of record CAZKAQ010000042.1, on the reverse strand, counting down.
TGGAACCGGTGGATCTTGTTTGCATTTCTGCCAGTATGACTGCAAGTTCCGCGCTGCGCGCAGACGAATCAGTTGTAGAGTTCACGGCACGGCACAGTTGATCGAGGGTCGGGCTTGTCAGACACTGATGTAATAATTTTCTGCCTTTGAGTGCTGTCATTAAGCGGCTTGCTATAACGCCTCCTGTGGCCATCTCCATGCAGGACAGCGTGCTTTTGGTGTTCTGTAGTGAGTCGAGTATGACTGTTTCCACTGTTTGATCATCTTCGCAAAGAATAGCGTTACCGAGTCTTGTACGTAGCTCAGCCACCACGGGTTCGAGCATGTGATCTATCTGTGCTTCACTGTCCGCCTGGATCATCAGCTTTGTTTCAAGTTGTGGGTAGTGAGTCTGGAAACCGAGCTTGATTGCACGTTCGCTTTCCGATGGGATGATATTGGTCAACAGTTGATCTGCACGCGACTCACCGATACCGAAAGTATGGAATCGCTTGAGCCTTGATACGGTTTTGATACCGCTCATTGAAAGCAGCCTGGGTAGAACCTGTTCTGTGATCATTCGCTTCATTTCGCGTGGCACACCGGGTGTGAAAAAGAAGCGAGTGCCATTTATGTCCAGGGCGAATCCGCATGCTGTACCGATTGGGTTGTCCAGCAGTTCAGAGCCTGCCGGCAGCATAGCCTGCCTGGTATTGTTTTCCGGCATTTTTCTGCCGCGGATTTCAAAGTAGCCTTTGAGCTTATCGAGCCACTCGGTGTTGCAAACCAGCTCAACATCTGCGGTGGCTGCGGCGACTTCCTGTGAGAGGTCGTCAACCGTCGGCCCCAGTCCGCCATTGACGATGACTGCATCAGCACGCCCGGCTGCCTGTAAGAACGCTTGTTTGAGTGCGTCTTTATCATCCCCTATGCTGGTACCATGAACGACTTCGAGGCTGTTTTCGGTCAATCTTTGTGCAATGAAACTGTAGTTGGTATTAGTGGTTTTCCCGGTGAGTATTTCATCGCCGGTGCATAAGATTTCTATCTTCATAGGATTACAGGGGATTACGGGGAGACGGCTGGTCGAGCTGGCTACTGGGGCAAAAGTTGTATAGTAGTGCACAACAGGTGAATTTAGTGTGATTATAAAATGCTGCTGCGACAGTTTTTATCGTGTTTGTGAGCATGAATAATCGCGTATCCATAACGGATCTTTATATGACAAACTCAGCCTTCGAAAATTTATGCGCACGATTTCGCGAGATCGATCGATTACAACACGCGATTACCTATTTGAACTGGGATCAAATGGTCGTGATGCCTCCCAAAGGCAGTGAGGCTCGATCCGGTTCAATTGCCGAGCTGGCAGGGATCAGTCACGCGAAACTGACAGCGCCGGAGGTTTCGGACTGGTTGGCGGAGCTTGAGGATAGTGAAGATAACAAATTAAGTATTCGAGAAATGAAGCGAGCCTGGCGCAATGCCAACTGCCTGCCTGCCGAGCTGGTAAAGGAACAAATTGTGGTCGGTTCAAAATGTGAGATGGGTTGGCGGACTCAAAGAGCAGCTAATGACTGGCAGGGGTTTGTAAAAAACTTCAAGCCGGTGGTCGAGTTATCAAGGCAGGAAGCACGGTGCAGAAAGCAGGCAAGTGCTGCCACTACACCCTATGAGGCCATGCTCGCTTTGCATTGTCATGGTGATTCAGAATCACTGATCGATTCAATTTTTAAAAAACTGCGGCAGGTGCTGCCGGATTTGCTACAGCAAGTGATGGATAAGCAGGGCGATCTGCAAATTTCAGAGAAAGCGGACTACCCCGTAGAACAGCAGATCAGTCTAAACAAGGAAATGCTGACCACACTTGGCTTTGATTTTGAGGCCGGCAGACTTGATCAGAGTATGCATCCATTCAGCACCGGCAGTGCAGGTGACTCACGTATCACTACCCGATATGAGACTGATTCTTTTCTTGAGGCGCTGGCGGGCACTGCACACGAGGTGGGTCACGCGAGCTACGAAAGCCAGTTGCCTGAAGAATTGAGAGGTTTACCTGTTGGCGAGTCACGCAATATGTGTATTCATGAAAGTCAAAGTCTGCTGTTTGAAAAGCAGATCTTTTTTTCAAGATCTTTTATGCAGTTCCTCACGGCTAAAATTCACCATCACCTACCAGCTGCTGCCAGTCTGGATGCCAATGATCTCTGGAAACTCGGGACCCGTGTTGTACCCGGAAAAATCAGAGTTGAAGCAGATGAAGTTACCTATCCATTACATGTGATGCTGCGTTATGAGATTGAAAGCGCGCTGATCAACGGTGAAATAGAAGCTGATGATATTCCGGATATGTGGAATGAAAAGATGCAATCTTATCTAGGTATAGACACCAAAGGCGATTATACCAACGGATGCCTGCAGGATATTCACTGGACTGATGGTGCGTTCGGTTACTTTCCGTCCTATACCATTGGGGCGATCAATGCCGCGCAAATATTTACCACAATTAAATCAGCACATCCTGATTGGCAGGAACAATTTAAACGTGGTGATGTACAGTTTGTCAGAGACTGGCTACTGGAAAACATCTGGTCGAAAGGTTGTCAGCTGGAGTCGCAGGAATTGATGCGCCACGCCACTGGTTCTGCTACCCGGGCTGAGTCGCTTATTGAGCATCTGCAGGCCAGGTATTTGCGTGCGGAATACTGACATCTATACCTGATTTTACACGGTATGACTAAAGGGGCAGGTCACACGACCTGCCCACTGTAACTACGTCTTTTTATAGCGAGCGTTAAAAGCGTCAATATTGTTTCCTGATGCTTTTTCCGGCTCTTTACCTGTATAGGCAGGGTGACAATTAGAACAAACATCAAGTGTTGCGTTAGCCTGTACTGTTGAGGCCACGGTTATTTGTGAGCCACAATTACCACACGTGTATTGGGTAGATTTGCTGACAGGATGCGTTTGCTTTTTCATAGTCAATCCTTTTGCCTGTTAAGGCGATTTACTTTTTCGGGAATAAAAACAGATTCTGAATATCAACCAATGATGATGCCAGGTAGGACGGGTATCTATCGATGATTGCGGCTTTTAACTCATCCCCGGTGGTGACTTTAGAATAGGTTTGTTCAACAAATTCCAGGTATACCAATGCATCGTCAATTGCCTGTCTGGAACCCGTATTACTTCCGTGTCCGGGCATCACAAGATCATAAGAAGTGTCGTTTCTCATCTCTTTGAGGCTTTTAGCCCAGCCCTGGAAGTTACCGTGACCACAGAAGAGGTGGCAATTGTTATAGAGCAGATCCTGAGCGATCAATACTTTCTCTTCTGGTAAGTTAATGGTCAGCATGTTGTCAGATTCAGCATCGGTAACGTGTGAAAATTCGAGAGTTACTCCATCAATAGTTTCACTGGATCCATCGGCAATGATCGCATCAGGCACGACCTTTTCGGAAGGTACGTGTTCACCCAGAGAAGGTTTACTGATATCAATAAAAAATTCCCCCAGCTCGTCGATTTCTGCCTGAGTGCTTTTGAGTGAGTAGATGGGTACATCGCGAAACTGATAAGCACCAAACCAGTGGTCCGGATGCAGGTGCGAGATAATCATCCGATCAATCGGCTTAGCGAGCTTTTCTGCGTACTCCCGAATTTCCTGACCGTAAATGACAGAGCGCTGAGCGTCGACAATAACGAGTCGCTCCGGTGTTTCAATAATATGGGTGGTCACACAACCGGTCAGGTTGGGGCTTATATAGCTATGAATTTTCGAGTTTTTGAATTCAGTCACCGCCATGGATCCGTGTACCATAGGTGCCTTACCCTGGTTGAGTGGACCACCTTTGAGTGACCCGGCACTGACAATTGCCGGTGCACCGAGTATCAGAGATCCGGCTACCGAATTGGTAACAAAGGTTCTGCGGTTCATATTTTTATGCTTCATCATTTTTCCTGATCATGTGGATTTAAAAACCAACCTCGGTTTACTACCTACTAGTAGGTAGTTTAAGAGGGCGAAAAAACGCCAGGAGCTTGTGCGGCAGAAGTCTGCGTAGCGAGCTCCTACTTAAGCTGTGTCAGAAGTGTGTTTCTCATCTGCGTAAACACTGATTCGTCCCCCATGGCATTCGCCATTAAGAGTCCGCCCTGAAGTGCGGCAAGTAATAACTGTGCCTGCGATTCGGCTGATCCAGAGAAATTTATCTCCCCCTCACTTTTACCATTACGGAGCACTTCGGCTAACCATTCGACTTGTTCTTCGAAGAAAGAATTCAGCGCCGGGGCGAGTTCATCAGGCAGTGCCCCGACATCAGAGGCCATCATTCCGCCCAGACATATTCGATTGTTTTTCAAAGTACTTAAATACAGCTGCGTGTAGCGTTGCAGCTGTTCCATGCTGCCAACCGCGCCGGATTGGATAGAGTTCAGCTCTGAGTCAAAACTTAATCTGTAACGACTCAATAATTCTGCTTCCAAATCAAACTTCGATGGGAAGTGGTGGTGGATGCTGGCTTTCCGGATGCCCAGTTCGCCGGCAATATCCGCATAGCTGAATGCGTTAAAACCGCGAGTCTGAGCCAGCGCCTGGGCACTGTCCAAAATGCGATCTCTTGTCGATAAACTGTTCATGCGGCAATCGTGCCTACCTATTGGTAGGAAGTCAACTGAATTCTCAAAAACTGCGGTATTCGACACCTTGCAACCCTTGCCGGTGACCTGGATCTGGTCACGGACTCAACAAGTGAAGTCTTAAAACCCGGCTTTCGAGCCAGGTGGATATCTGTGAACTGGCGGATGGCGTAGTGGTGTTGCTACTGAGGGTTGGCCATTTCTTCGAGCTCCTGCCAACGGTTGTAGGCCAGCTCAAGCGACGATTGCGCCTCGTTATATTGCGTTTGAACCTCCGAAAGCTTGTTGGCATCTTTAAAGACTGCAGGGTCTGCCAGCTGTTCCTCGAGTGCAGTTTTATTTTCTTCGAGCTGCTCTATGGTGGCAGGTAACTGATCAAGTTCTCTTTGCAGTTTGTAGCTCAGCTTGGCGGTTTTCTTTGCAGCCGTTGGTTCATTCTGCTGAGGTGTTGTACCTCTTTTGTCACGAGTTTTGTTTGAGTTATCGGAAGCTTTAGGTCCTGCGAATTTAAGGTAGTCGGTATAGCCGCCAACATACTCCGCGAGCCGGCCATTGCCTTCGAGTACGATGGTACTGGTGGCTATGTTATCTATAAACTCGCGGTCGTGGCTGACCATGAGCACTGTGCCTTTAAACGACAGTATGGTGTATTCAAGTAGTTCCAGTGTCTCTACATCAAGATCGTTGGTGGGTTCGTCGAGTACCAGTACATTGGCGGGTCGGGTAAATAGTTTTGCCAGCAACAGCCGGTTGCGTTCACCACCGGACAGCTTGGTGATCGGTGCGCGTGCACGTTCAGGGTCGAACAGAAAATCCTGCATATAACCCATAATGTGTTTGCGTTCTCCGTTGATTTCAATAAAGTCCGCGCCCTCACTAACATTCTCTGCGGCAGACTTGCTTTCATCGAGCTGATTGCGAAGCTGATCAAAGTAGGCAACCTGCAGATTGGTGCCGGGTGTGGCTGACCCTTCATCCGGCGTTAATTCACCAAGAATTATTTTCAGTAAGGTAGTTTTGCCACTGCCATTGGGGCCGATAATAGCGATCTTGTGATCGCGCATGATGGTGGTGGAAAAATCTTTAATCAGTTGTTTGCCACTTAGGCTGTGACTGATTTTTTCCAGTTTGAAAACCAGCTTGCCGGACTTGTTATCCGTTTGAATATTGAGATCGGCTTTGCCAATTTGGGCACGGCGTTGTGAGCGTTCCTCACGCAGTTTTTTTAATGCTCTGACTCTGCCTTCGTTTCTTGTACGTCTGGCTTTGATGCCTTGTCTGATCCAGGTTTCTTCCTGCTTGAGTTTTTTGTCAAACAGTTTGTCTGCAGTTTCTGCAGCGGCCAGTGCTTCTGCTCTTAACTGCAGAAATTTATCGTAGGGGTGGTTCCAGTTGGTGACTACACCGCGATCAATGTCGACTATTCTGCTGGCGATATTCCTAATAAGCGTTCTGTCGTGTGTAACAAATATCAGTGTTGTGGTGATCTTGCTTAAAAACTCTTCGAGCCAGATTACTGAATCTATGTCCAGATGATTGGTTGGTTCGTCCATTAGGAGTATGTTCGGTTGTGCCGCTAATGCACGAGCGAGCATCACTCTTCTTTTCTGCCCGCCGGATAATGCGGAGACTTTGCTTGCGGGGTCAAGTTGTAAGCGTGAGATAATACTTTTTACATCGGAGGTGGCGCGCCATATGTCAGTGCCTTCGAGTTCAATCTCGGTGTAACCGTCGGTTTCAAGTTGTTGCAATGCTTCTGCGGCGCGTTCTGCGATGCCGGATGCTGCTACCTCAAACACGGTGCGATGATCTTCACCGGACGGGACTTCCTGTTGCAGTCTGGCGATTCTGACACCGTCAGAGCGAACAATCTCACCCTCATCGGGTTCTATCTCACCATCAATGACTTTAAGTAGTGTGGATTTGCCTTGTCCGTTGCGTCCAAGAATCGCGATGCGATCACCGGAATCAATGACGAGTTCAGCGTTGTCGAGTAACTTGTCGGGCCCGAAGGCCAGACCGATATTGCGCAGTCGTATCTGTGCCATGGGGTAGTTTTTTATACGGTTAGTTTTAGTGCTTGTGCATGATTATCGTCGACGACGAGTGCCGAGAATACCACCAAGCAGGCCACGGCCTATTTGTCTGCCGACGCTTGATCCAATCGAACGTACAACACTTTTTGTCAGTGCTTCTGTAACAGTCTGACGTTGTCTGCCTTTTGGTTTTGGTGCTGTTGCTGCAGAAGTTGACGGCGCTTGTTTTGCGGCTTTTTGTGCTGCAGTCGGAAATTGATTGAGCTGTGGTGCTTCAATCTTTTCTACTCTCGATTTTAATTTTTCGTATGCCGATTCACGATCGACTTCTTTATCATAGCGTCCGGCAAAGGGGCTGGCTTTTAATACGCTGTTGCGTTCCGCTTCTGTTGCGGGTCCAATACGGGATACAGGTGGTCTTACTGTGGTGCGTTCTACAATCGATGGAATGCCATCGGCTTCAAGTGTCGATACCAGTGCTTCTCCAACACCGAGTTCCATGATTGCTGTCTCGGAATCAAAGGCCGGATTCTCGCGCATGGTCTGCGCTGTGGCACGTACCGCTTTTTTATCTTTAGGCGTGAAAGCACGCAATGCATGTTGCACGCGGTTACCTAACTGACCCAGAATATCTTCCGGTATGTCTAACGGGCTTTGAGTAATGAAATAGATGCCAACGCCTTTTGATCTTATGAGTCTGACCACCATCTCTACTTTATCAACCAGCGCTTTGGGTGCGTCTTCAAACAACAGATGAGCTTCGTCAAAGAAGAACACCAGCCTGGGTTTATCCTGATCGCCGACTTCCGGCAGATCTTCAAACAGCTCTGATATCAACCACAGCAGGAAGGTTGCATAGAGTTTTGGCTTCATCATCAGTTTATCGGCGGCAAGGATGTTGATGTTGCCACGACCTTTTGCGTCAACTCGCATCAGGTCCCAGAGATCCAGTTGCGGTTCACCAAAGAACTCGTCTGCACCGCTTTCCTCAAGCTCCAGTAAACGCCGCTGAATGGCGCCGACTGACGCAGAACTGATGTTGCCGTATTCAGATTTAAACTGTTTGGCATTGTCGCCAATGAATTTCAGTGTGGTGGTGAGATCTTTAAGGTCGAGTAGCAGCAAACCTTCATCGTCGGCAAAGCGGAAGGCAACTGTCATGATGCCGGTTTGTGTATCGTTCAGGCCAAGCAGCTGCGACAGCAGGGTAGGTCCCATGTCAGAGATGGTGGCTCTGACCGGATGGCCTTTCTCACCGAACAGATCCCAGAATACACAGGCGTTATCATCGAATGCGAAGTCATCTATACCGATTTCTTCAACCCGTTCAGAGACCTTCGGGTGTTCTGTGCCTTTTTGACTGATGCCGGATAAGTCACCCTTGACGTCTGCCATGAATACCGGCACGCCAATGCGGGAAAAACCTTCTGCCAGTACCTGAAGGGTGATGGTTTTGCCTGTTCCTGTGGCGCCTGCTATGAGTCCGTGACGATTCGCATACTTTGGTTGCAGTGTGACAAGTTTTTCACCTTTACCAATAAGTAGATTTTCAACATCAGCCATGGATGTTCTCCGGTGTGATCACGACAAGATTAAGATTGGATCATAGTTACCTGTGTCAATGTGCAGAATTCAACGTCTTGTCACCGTTTCAGTGTGTGCTGCGTGGAAATACGCGCCTTACAGATTTGCACTGTTCGCGTGCGGAAATTTCACGCCGGGCAGATTGACGGTTTGCCTGACTGGCAATGAGACAATCGACGTTTGCTCGATTGCGCGATTACAAATGGGGGGCTCAGCTGGTGGTGTGCTGTTTTTCCTGCCATTCGCCGCTGGTGAAGGCGCGAATAGTCAGTGCATGGATAGCGCCGGATTTGATGTACTCATCCAGTGCCGCGTAAACCAGCTTGTGGCGTTTTAGCGGCGCGAGTCCTTCAAATTCGTCTGCGATGACTTCTGCTTCAAACTTGCTGCCATCACCGGTAACGGTTGCTTTGGCGCCCGAGATCGATTGTTCGATCTTGTCGCTGTAGTAATCCATTTTCATCCGGATGATCCTGTTGTCTCAGTTTGTATTTGGTCAAGTATACCTCGACCGATGAACTGCGCGTGTGACTTTATGTATTTTATAAAAAAAGAGGGCCTGCTGACGCAGGCCCGATATGGGGGTGAGAACGTGACTGTGCATAAACAGATCACGTGTTTTATATCTAGTACAGCAGGCTGAAAATACAAGCGAATTGCAGGATATTTTCAATCTTCTTAGTGCAAGGGTTATAACCGTCAAAATACTGTTGGCTGTTTTCCAATCTGGCATGAAAAATTCACCTGGGCACGGCAGGTCAGTGAAGTTTTTTTTTCCAAAAACTATGTGGTTTGCGTCGGTTGCTTGACAGATATGGCAACAGATTTTGAGTGATAATTTGGTTATCAGGGCTTTTCATAAAAAATGTAGGGAGTGGAGTAGTCACTGAATTCGAAGTAGACCTTTTCCTCTTCACCAGTGCCGAGTTCACCATCAAGGTTGGCATCCATAACGCCGTAGCCGAAGCGGTAAGGTCGATCGACATCGCGGCTGGTGCCGGTTGCGGTGGAGAGCTTGTCAATTTTCATGAATCGTCTGACCAGCGTGCCACCGGAGTACACTTCAAGCACACCGTTGGTGCCAGTCCAGTTTTGCAGGGATCGGCCAAGTTTGTTTTGCGATTCCTGGGTACAGGCTGTTAATACAAGCGCGCCAGTGGCGATAAAAGTAGCTAGAATGGTTTTGTTGAACATACTTTGTTATTCCTTAAGATAGCAGGTGTTCTTGTCGGTCTGTGTACTATACGATGACGTCATGCTGATTATGCAGTGCTCGGCATGAATCCACTATAGTAGTCCGGTAAACCACCTCACTATACCTTTTTACAGGTCACTCCAATGAGTAAAAACGAGCCAGATACAAGATATGGCATCCGCGTAACCATGCCGGGCGACGATACAATGTCTGCACCGCATCTGCTTGGCGATGGCTGGAATTCAACCCGATGGTTTGATTCAGAAAATGAGCGAGACGAGGCGCTGGCCGATATGCAGCGCCAGCCGCCCTACTACCGACTCGGTGATACGCCGTCTGTGCGACTGGAAAAAGTGCAACAGCCTTGAAGGCTACGTCATGAACCGGAGCTGTAAAAGAAGCTGACTATCCTTTCCCGGACTATCCTTTCTTAGGATAGTCGTACCAGAGCATGGAAGCGCAGTCCCGATAAATCTCATTCCATCGTTCTATGTCGAGTTCAAAGCATGCCATCGCGCAGGTAGGCATCTGTAAGCCGGACTGGCTGCTTAAAAAATCACCCAGTGAATATACACCGGGGTTATGACCGACCAACATTGCTACCGATATATTATCCGGCAGTGCACTTACGGCACGTTCCAGTGCGGAAACAGGTGCTTCGTAGATGCTGTCGGTGGTAAGCAGGTTTTGTTGGTCAAGTGCGAGTACCGGCATGAATAATTCGGTTGTTTCAAGCGCCCGTGTTGCTGTGCTCGATAGTATGAGCTCGGGTATTGGCCCACGTTTGTGCAGACGCTCAGCCATGACCGGAGCATCGCGTTGCCCACGCTTGTTTAATGGTCTTTGGAAGTCACTGAGGGATTCATGATTCCAGCTGGATTTGGCGTGTCGGGTTACGATGAGTTTTTTCATATAAATCGATCACACCGGAATCAGTGGCTTTTGTCCAGCCTGGGCTATGGGCTGAGCGGAATTATTTTTCGCGGCAGCGTGGCTGACTTTATAAAAGCGTCGGGGTGCCCTGCAATTTCGCGCGTGTCTTCGTTTGTGGTGTGAAGGGGGATTAAGTCCTTCGGTATCCAGATACGCTGGCCGACTTTGATAGACGCAGGGTTTTGAATTTGGTTGAAGTCTGCAATGCGGCGCCAGTTTTCGCTTGCACGCGTTTGTTCTGAAGCGATCAGAACCAGATTGTCGCCGGCTTTAATGACATACTCAATGGCACCCAGTTGATTGCCGAATTCTTTACCGGCTTCAACTGGCTCGACTTCAACCGGCTCGACTTCAACCGGCTCGATTTTGGCGCTGACGGTACAACCACCGAGTAACGTCATCAACGATACTGCTGCTACAACTGCAATGGGTTTTCTCATTCGGTCTGTCTCCATTTACAGCGCCTCTGACTTCAATACAACGCTGTCAGCACTTTATATCGACTAACTCCAGGTATCCCGCAAACCTGTGATTCGATTACACACCGGGCGTTCAGGTGAGGAATCGTTGTCGACTACAAAGTAGCCTTGTCTTTCAAACTGAAAACGGGCACCGACGGGTGTATTTGCCAAAGCGGGCTCGAGTCGTGCCTGTTTCATCACCACGAGTGAATCGGGGTTAATTGCATCTAAATAGTCTTCTTCGGCCAATGGGTTCGATTGATTAAACAGCCGATCGTACACACGCACCTCGGAGTTGACGCTTTGTGCTGCCGGGACCCAGTGAATAACGCCTTTTACTTTGCGGCCTTCAGGCTTTTTGCCGAGGGTTGCAGGATCGTGCGTACAGCGTAGTTCAATGACCTTGCCGGTGTCATCTTTGATAACTTCGTCACAACGAATCACGTAGCTGCTGCGTAACCGGACCTCGCCTCCGGGTACCAGACGCTTGAACTTCGGCGGCGGGATTTCTTCAAAATCGGATTGCTCAATGTAAACTTCCCGGGTGAATGGCAGCTGTCTTGACCCGAGCTCGGGCTTATTGGGGTGGTTTGCAAGTTCAAGAATCTCGTTGTGATCTTCAGCAATACTGGTGATGACCACTTTTAACGGTTCAAGCACTGCCATGCGGCGTTCGGCGGACTCGTTGAGTTGTTCGCGAATTACGGTTTCGAGTACACCCATTTCTATAACAGCATCGCTTTTTGTGACCCCGATGCGGCGGCAGAATTCGCGCACGGAGTCGGGTGTAAATCCGCGCCTGCGCAAGCCTGCGATGGTCGGCATGCGCGGGTCATCCCAACCGTTTACGAGACCTTTTTCTACCAGTTCAATCAACTTGCGTTTGCTCAGCACAGTGTACTCAAGGTTGAGCGGGCCGAATTCAGTTTGCACCGGATTACCCAGCTGCACTTGTGCTGCTGATGCTTTCACTTTTTCAATCACCCATTCATACAGCGGACGATGGTCTTCGAATTCCAGTGTGCACAAAGAGTGAGTAATGCCTTCGATAGCATCTGAAAGGCAGTGCGTGTAGTCGTAAAGTGGATAGATATTCCATTTATCACCGGTACGGTAATGGTGGGTTTTTTTTATCCGGTAAATGACAGGATCCCGCATATTCATGTTGCCGGACGCCATGTCGATCTTTAACCGAACGACATGATCCCCCTCGTTGTGCTTGCCGGTTTTCATTGCTTCGAGTAACTCCAGACTCTCGTCGGCGCTGCGGTTGCGATACGGACTTTCCTTGCCCGGCGCTTTTAGTGTGCCGCGGTACTCGCGTATTTGCTCAGCGTCCAGACTATCGACATAGGCATCGCCACTCTTTATGAGCGCCACAGCGCAGTTGTAGAGATCATCAAAGTAGTCCGATGCGTAGCAAAGTGATTTCCATTCAAAGCCGAGCCACTCGACATCGCGCTTGATGGCAACCATGAACTCTTCGCTTTCCTTGTCGGGGTTGGTATCGTCGAAGCGAAGGTTGGTCCAGCCGTTAAAGTCTTTGGCAATGCCGAAATTCAAACAGATCGACTTTGCATGACCCAGGTGCAGATAGCCATTGGGCTCGGGCGGGAAACGTGTGGCGACTTCGGTAGCTGCCTGTTTTTCGATCATTGACCGGATGAAATTGCCGGGTGTAGAGTCGCTTTCAGATGCCATAAGGTAAGTTATCGGAGAATTGGTATAAGAGTAGTGTAAGACGAATCCGGCCAATGAGTAATTATTTGTCAGAATGAATTTGAAAGTATACCCGGCATGGACTACCATTACGGGTTCGAGCTGGTGTAGCTCAGTTGGTAGAGCAGCTGATTTGTAATCAGCAGGTCGTAGGTTCGACTCCTATCACCAGCTCCATTAGAAATAAGTAACAGGGCCATCTTTAACAGATGGCCTTTTTATTTGCAGCTGGTTTTAGTCTCTGCCAAACAAGCGACCAAGAAAACTGCGCTTTTTCGAGTCTGTTGTACCATCTTCCCGTGCAGTTATCGGTTCATCACTCCATTCGCCTGTATCAACATTGCCTGAATCAGGGCTGTTGTTTGCGACGCGTTGCGTTGTGGTAGCGAGCGAGGCGGATTTTTTTTCACCCCAACCGAATGTGCCGTGGCCCTCGACATCCATGCGCAGGGTATCCCAGTGCACCACGCTCTCCTGACCGGATGGATCAGACCACCATATTTCATTGCCCATATGTAAGCCAGCCAGGACCATTCTTTTGTCCGGCCAACGCGGTGGCTTAAACCCTCGTGGGTCGGGCTTAGCCATCATTTGCTTTGCCACGGAGCTTGCCCCAAGGATTAGTCGCATGTCGGTTTGTGCCCAGTCCATTACCTGATTGATGTTTAATGTGTCTATGGAGTCGGCGACTGGCACCAGTGCGATGTAGCGGAAGTAGTTTGTGCCGCCGGTTTCAATTTTCAGAATGACATAAAAGGCATGGCCGGAGATATTTGCCTCGCCGAGTATCTTGCCGCCAGTCCAGCCCCGGTCAGGTCGCGTTGATCCGCCGTTGGCTTGCTCGGGTTTTTTAAACCATACGTTAATGTTGTAGGCCTTTGTATGGTTGCTGTTGATGCCGTTTATTTTGCCAAGCAACGATGGGTGAGAAACGGTTTCCGGTGTGTCGACATCGTGCAGGTACATATCAAGAAAAGTATTGACTGTCGGGTTGCCGGCATAGCGGGTTGATATGGTCATATCAGTTTGTGGCAGTTCTGATAAAAAGCATGGAAAGCCACATTGTTGCTTCGCGATTTCCAGATCGAAGATCGGGCTCTGCAAGCCTTTGCCCTTCATTCGAAATTCATTTTCAAGGCCTTTCACCACATCAAGATTGCCGAGCGTCTCGTAGCGCCCGCCCATGGTGCCAAGTACTGCACAGGGAAAAGCCTTGACTCTATATTGGTCGCTGTTGACGCACTTGAACTTCATTTGAGTTTCGGTTTGTTTCAAATGCCATTCGATATAGCTATCCGCAGGTATTTGGTGCTGAAACCCGAAACCGTTGGTCAGAAACAGCAGACGATCTGAATTCGTTCTGGCATAGCTGCCGGAGGGCGCGGTATCACTGTTGGCAGGCTCACCGCGGATAACTTTGCGTTGAGGCCTCATTGTTCTTCTTCCGTTCAATAGCGGGTTGCCGGCAAATGCGAGCGTGCTGCCGGCTGTCGCCGGTAGTGCCAGAAGAGAACGCAGGATCTTCCTTCTATTCATCATTGGGTAGCTGTTAAGTTAAGGCCTGACCGATATTGTATGCGGCCGGGCGGTATCGGATGCTGAACAATTGTGAGATCAGTGCACGTTGGCGCGGCGCAATTGATCCTCTGTGGTGGTGCAGTGTATCGCAAAGCACGCTTTTGATAGCAGTGAGTGGTGGTTGGCTGGTAGACTTTGCCGCACTTGAGCGACCAGCCCACCACAATGGCAGACCAATCAGAATGAAAGAGCCCTGGATAGCACCATCGATTCTGTCGGCCGATTTTGCACGCCTTGGAGAAAATGTCGAACAGGTGCTGGAGGCTGGAGCCGACATTATCCATTTTGATGTCATGGACAATCACTATGTGCCGAATCTTTCATTCGGCCCGATGATCTGCAAGGCATTGCGTGACTATGGTATTAAATCAATTATTGACGTACACCTTATGGTCAAACCGGTTGACCGATTGATTCCTGAATTTGCCGATGCGGGTGCAGACTACATTACCTTTCACCCGGAAGCCTCCGAACATATTGACCGTTCGCTTCAGCTTGTGAAAGACAACGGATGTAGGGCCGGCCTGGTGTTTAACCCTGCGACCCCGTTGTCTTATCTTGAGCATGTTATGGATAAAATAGACATGATTTTACTGATGTCTGTGAATCCGGGTTACGGCGGACAAAGCTTTATTCCGTCAACACTTGCCAAGCTAAAGCAGGCACGTGCGATTATTGATGACAGTGGTCTGGATATCCGGCTTGAAGTTGATGGCGGCGTTAAAAGTGAAAATATCGGTGAAATAGCTGCTCATGGCGCTGATACTTTTGTAGCGGGTTCGGCGATTTTCGGCAGTGTTGATTATGCTGCAACCGTCGCTGACATGAAGCGATCAATCGCATCTGCTCGCGGAGAAAAGTGAAACTATCGTTGTTGGAGCATCGGTGTGGAGTTATGATGTTGTTTCTCTTACCAGTGTAATAAATTCCATGACGGATGTGGCTGAACTCAGGCGAATACTTACTGAAAATAACTCTATAGCGGTAGTGGGCCTGTCTGCCAATGAATCGCGTCCGAGTTTTTTTGCCGCAAAGTATATGCAATACCACGGATATAAAATTATTCCGGTTAACCCTCGTTATGAAACGGTGCTTGGGGAGACCTGTTACCCCGACCTTGAGTCCATACCTGTCCCGATAGATATAGTCGATGTATTTCAGCGCTCTGATCGCGTTATGCCGACTGCAGAGTCTGCAGTTGGTATCGGTGCCAAAACCCTGTGGATGCAGCTTGGCGTTATTAATGAAGAAGCAGCACAGCTCGCAAAACAGGCGGGAATGGATGTTGTGATGAACCGGTGTGTCAAAATTGAATATGCGCGTTTATTTGGTGGCCTCGGGTTTATTGGTGTCTCAACAGGGATAATCTCTGCCACGCGTCCTCGCGTTGTGCCTTACTAGCAAACTTCTAATTTAACAGGTAACACTTATGTCTGATCGTGAATTTGGAATCGAGACCCGTTGCCTGCATGCAGGGCAGATGCCTGATGCATCAACCAGTTCGCGCGCAGTACCTATTTATCAGACTGCATCATTTGTTTTCGATGATACAGATCATGCTGCCAGTCTTTTTAATTTACAGACCTTTGGCAACATCTATACACGTTTGATGAATCCTACCACCGCTGTTTTTGAAGAGCGCATGGCATCACTTGAAGGAGGAAGAGCATCTGTTGCTACCGGTTCCGGCATGGCGGCACAAATGGTTGCTTTTCTAACGATTCTTGAAGCGGGTGATGAAATAGTTTCAAGTAAAGCTTTGTACGGTGGCACCTATACGCAGTTGGATGTGAACTTTCGAAAGCTTGGTATCAATACTACTTTTGTTGATGCGTCTGATCCTGAAAACTACCGGGCAGCCATTACAGATAAAACCCGTGCACTTTATGCCGAGACAATCGGCAATCCTACCTGCAGCGTGGTGGATTTTGAAAAGATTGCAAAAATAGCTAACGAGGCCGGTGTGCCATTCATTGTTGATAACACCATGGCATCGCCGTTTTTATTCCGACCATTTGAATATGGTGCAGATATTATCGTGCATTCTGCAACCAAGTTTATCGGCGGTCACGGAACTTCGATCGGTGGCGTACTGATTGAGTCGGGGAAGTTTCCGTGGGACAACGGCAATTTCCCGGGTATGCTTGAGCCCTCCAAGGGTTATCACGGGATAAAATTCTATGAGACTTTCGGTGATTTCGGCTACACCATGCGAGCACGTTGTGAGGTGTTGCGTACCATGGGTCCGGCACTTAGTCCGTTTAACGCATTTTTGTTTCTGCAAGGTCTCGAAACACTGCCGGTGCGCATGGAAAGACATGTCGCTAACACCCAGGCAGTGGCGGAGTTTCTTGCAAACCATGACGCCGTTGCCTGGGTCGGGTATCCCGGGCTTGAGAGTTCACCCTACTATGAGCTGGCCAGTAAATACTTTGATAAAGGTGCCGGCGGCGTACTTAATTTTGGCGTTAAAGGCGGTATGCAGGCGGGAAAAAAGTTTATTGAATCTGCACAGTTTTTAAGTCATCTGGTAAACATTGGTGATGCCAGAACATTGATTACTCATCCAGCTTCTACAACGCATCGACAAATGACTGAAGAAGAGCAGATAGCAGCCGGAGTGGGGCCGGATATGATCCGTATGTCTGTGGGACTTGAGACAATTGAAGATATTATCTGGGATATAAATCAGGCATTAGATGCGTCGCAGAGTCCTGACTGAAAGCGGAATAAATGTGGTCGCAAAAGTTGGCACTTTTTACTCGGGTGAAAATTAAAAAATAAATAATTGAGTTGTTAATGCACACTGTTACACAACGCTGCTATGCACGCATAGGTCTGATTGGAAATCCGTCAGATGGTTATGGTGGAAAGACGTTGTCGGCTATCTGTAAGAATTTTTACGCAGAAGTGACGCTTAAAAAATCGGATCAACTGGTTATTGTTCCTGATGCGTACCAGTTTAGTTCGGTCGCAGATCTGCAAAATCACATTAGCTCTAACAGCTACTATGGAGCGAGTCGATTGTTCAGAGCAACTATCAATGTATTTGCAGCTTACATTGCTACTCACCAACCAACAAAGCATCTGGCTGACTGTTTCACGATGAGCTACCAGACAAACATTCCTCGAATGGTGGGGTTGGCCGGCTCCAGCGCACTGATTGTTGCAACGTTAAAGGCCTTAATGCAATTTTACTCGGTTGAGATTGATCGCAAAGTACTGCCTTCCATTGCCCTGCAGGTAGAGCAGAATGAGCTTAACATCGGCGGTGGTTTGCAGGATCGAGTTGTTCAGTTCTACGAAGGATTGGTGGCAATGGATTTTCGGCAAACGGAAAATATTAACGGATATCTGTGTGGCCAATACGAAGCGCTGGATGTTGACATGCTGCCGCCTCTGTATCTGGCTTACAGTGATGTGGGCGGCGAGCCAACCGAAGTATTTCATAATGATCTGCGTGAAAGATATAATTCAGGTGAAGCGAAGGTGGTCGATGCGATGCGAGAGCTTGCAGAACTCACAGACAAATTCCTGCACGCGTTAAAAAATGGTCAATGTGAAGTTATCAGTAGATTAATGGATGACAATTTCAACATCCGTCGCTCGATATCAAGGCTTAATCCGTGTCATATAAAAATGATTGAGACTGCCAGAGCCTGTGGTGTCAGTGCAAAATATGCAGGATCAGGTGGTGCAATCGTGGGCGTGTGTGAAGATGAAAAAGGTTTTCAAAAATTAAAAAGACGCCTTGGAGATGCAGGCTGTAAGGTGGTAAGACCACTCATTGCGTAAGTCCGATGGATGTCTCGTTTAATGGATGGTTTGGTTTAAATTTCAGGTAGAAAGCTATGACAATTAGTAAAGCTGTTGTCCAACAGCGACTGACTGAAGAGTTGCCGCAATGGAATTTGAACGCTGATGACAGTGGTATCTGTCGAATCTATATGACCAGTGGCTGGAAGAGTTCATTGATGCTTGCCAATGCAATTGGATTTTTGGCAGAAAGCGGATGGCATCATCCGGAGATTCTTGTCCGCTATAGCTCGGTCAGAATTGATCTCACAACACACTCTGAAGGGGGTATTACAGAAAAAGATTTTGCTCTTGCAAAGCAGGTTGACAAGCTATTGTTGTGGCAACCGCAAGATGGTGTGTTGCAAACGCCGCCGGCGAAATACTCCGTGCACAAGGTTGATTGACACCGATTATTCATACGCAACGAAAACGATCGATAATTACTATTGCCTTGGCACACCGTTCAGGTGCGATCGCAGCAGCAGAGGTTCTGCCGTGCAGACTCCTAATTCAACGGAATATTATTAGCTGCTTTATTCGTTTGATAGGCGTCAGACAATTCATTGTACCGGCTGTTTATTTCTTTGGCTTTTGTAAGCAGCTTGTCAGGTGCGAGGGATTTTTGAATGAGATCGTGTATCGCTCGACTGGTCCAGAATTCGTTTTCGTTACGGTAGTCTTCCCGGCCAAAAACCTCTTTAAGGATTTTCAGGTCATGCGGGATCGCAAACGAATCACGCGAGTCTTTGTGACTGAAAAAATAGTAGAAATTATCAAAGCCGCACCAGGTGATCGCTGATAAACAAAGGCTGCAGGGTTCGTGGGTTGAAAGGAACAGCAGATCACTTGTTGCGGGACGTTGCTCCTGAGGTATTTCATAGAAGCGTTTCAAGGCGTGCATCTCACCGTGCCACAAGGGATTTTCAATCTCATTGTTGGTTTCAGCAACAACAGTTTTGAGAGTTTCCTTATGCAACAATGCAGCGCCGAAAATCTTGTTGCCGGCAGCGACCCCGATTTTTGTCAGTGGCAGAACTTCGGTTTCGATAACCTTGAGCAGCCTCTCGGCGAGTATCCCTGGCTCATGCATGGAATCTGTCTCTGTTGGATAGGATAGGTGGTCAGCTATATAAAGTCTATCCAACAAACTGTCTAACGTATTATTCGTCAGCGTCAGCTATCCGGTCGTCACGCAAATAGTCCTGATATGACTTCATGACTTTTTCGATGTATTTCTGCGTTTCAGCATAGGGTGGTACACCGCCGTACTTTGCAACTGCCCCCGGACCTGCATTATAAGCCGCCAGTGCCATTTTAATATTGTTGTCGTATCTTTTTACCAGGTCGGAAAGATATTTTGTACCACCACGGATGTTTTGATCCGGACTAAAAGAATCTGTCACGCCAAGCCACCTGGCAGTCGCGGGCATGAGCTGCATTAAACCTTGAGCGCCGGCAGATGAGACTGCCGACCTGTCGAAGCACGATTCATTTCTGATGACCGCCAGTATCAGTTTTGAGTCAATGTCGTATTGACTGGCGTATTGTGTAATCTCTTTTTTATAGTTACGTGCACGCTCAGCCAGCCTGCTGTTGTTCATACCACGGCAGCTTTTTGTTGCAGTCCTGCGGCCTTTAACTTCTATCAGCTGGTAACGGCTGGAGTCTTGTGCTTCCGGTTCAACATTACTAAACCACACGGTGCCGTCTGACTCTTTGTAGACGTAGGTTTTGTCAGCTTGTGCCTGTTTACTGATTACTAACAGTAGGGCAAGGCATAGTAGTAGGTTCAAAAAAAAATTTTGCACAGCGCAGAGCGATCCTGTTAAGAGAATGAATACAATAAAAACTATCGACTAACAGATTAGTAGTGCAGCACTTGCGCCATATCCAGAGCATGGAATTCATTCCAAAACCGGGCTGTGTGTGATTTGATATTGGCACCTACTGATAAAAGATCCGCATATTCGCGAGTGGCTGACAAAATAAAATGGCATCAACTGACATTATTCCGACACCGCTGAGCAAAACTGTGATCATTGAAGGTTGCGCTGAAGCGTGTCCTGAACTCGAAGTACATGTGCTGGACTCAGTAGATTCAACCAACACCTGGCTACTTGACGGAGATTTTTCCGCTCCTGTCAGTTTGTGTGCAGCAGAGCACCAGACAGTCGGTCGTGGCAGGCGCGGTAAAACCTGGTACTCACCGAATAGCGGGGTGACCTTTTCATTACGCTTTAATCGCACTGAGCCTGTTGCCTGGTTCAACGGTTTGTCGCTGATTGTGGGCTCGGTGTTATGCGATACTTTGCGTGATACCGGCGTGGTGGATTCGATGGTCAAGTGGCCCAACGATGTACTGGTGCGAGGTTCGAAGTTAGCAGGTATTCTGGTTGAATCGCGTACCGCACACTCAACAGAGGGTACAGTGCTGGTGGTCGGTATGGGGGTGAATTACATCCTCGGTGGTGAAACCCGGTTGATTGATCAGCCGAGCACAGGTTTATCAACACTGTGTGGAGCTGGTGGACCTCCTGATCGTTCAGAATTAATCGCTGATATTGCGAAGCGACTGATAACTGCGGTGTCTGCTGATATACCACAGTCTGTGAGTCAGCTGGCGGATCGCTGGACAGATTATGATGCGCTTGCCGGGACTACTGTAGTGGCGACGGTAGCGGGTGATATCATTGAGGGTCTGGCAGCAGGCATTGATGAGAAAGGCAATCTGCAGATCGACACAAAAGACGGGCTGCAGTCCTTTAACTCGGCTGATGTGTCGGTCAGGAAGAATTTTTAAATGATTGCGGCTGACATCAGTTGACTGTGTGGTCTGGTTCCTTGCTTTGCCGCTGCTATACCGTTTTGATGAGGGGCTACGAAAGTTTTCATTAACCTCCTTTGTATTGTGTATGATGGCGGCTATATTGCGTCATGACAAAAAATAGTGAGAGAGTCCAGATGTTACTGAATGTCCTGATACTTCGGCGCATGCTGACAGCCGGCGTTGCGAGTGGTTCGAAGGCCGGTATCCTTATGGCCGCTTTACTGGTTCTTGGTGCCTGCGGTGGCTCGTCTGGTGGCAGTAGCACTGACAATCGGGTCAGTAACGCACCACCGAGCCTGCAACTTGATGATGGCGACGTACTTGGCGGTGGCAATTCGGTAATCCGGATTCCAGCCGGCGATGATACCGGTATTGTGCGGGTCGGCAGCAGCATCGTCAGACAGGGCAATCTCTCGGAGTGTAGTGCGGTGCTGGCCGATGAAGCGCTTACTGCCAATTCTCTGGTAGAGGCTTGCCTGCTCGATCAGCCTTCCTGTGCAGTGGCTTTTCAGCCCGTCGGTGATCAGATAGAAGTGATTCCACCTCCGCTGTTTGCGCCGATCGGGCTTGAGTTCGATCTGACACTGCTTGATCGGGACGGATCAGCAACAGAGCCTGTGCGTGCAGTTTTTTGTTTCGATGTCGGGTTAAACGCGCCTCCTGTGACCAATCCGGATGTCTTTCAGTTGAATTTTCCAAGTAGAATTTCGCGCCAGGGTGTGCGCTACAACGATCGTTGTGAAAAAGCGGTTGGTAGTGAGGGCGTGCTGGCTAATGACGACGATGATGAGCATGTGACCAACACTTGCCTGACAGCAGAGCTACTTGAGCTGCCAACTTATGCCTCCAATCGAGCAACATTTGGTTCAACCTTTGGAGCTGACGGTAGTTTTGTCTATGAGGCCTTTGGTGAAATCCCACCGGAAAACAGCGATGGTCTGAGCGTAGATACTTTTACTTACCAGGTAACTGACGGTGTTAACCCTGTCAGTGATCCTGTGGTAGTGGAGGTTGTATTCGTAGACAGTGTCAATAGAGCACCCGTAGCCGGTGATGACAGTTTTACAGTTGCCGAAGATTCTGATGTCACGCAATTCGCCGTACTGGATAACGATTTCGATCCCGATGCGCTGCCGCTTAATATTTCAGGTATTAATAATGGCCCCGGTAACGGAGTCGCCAATGTTCGAAACGGCAGATTGATAGAGTATCGTCCGCGTACAGGTTTTGTCGGCCAGGATCAGTTTACTTATACAGTGGTGGATTCAGGCGGTTTGACTGCCAGTGCCAATGTCACTATCAACATCACTAACGTAAATGATGCACCGGTAGCACAGAACGATACTGTCGCGACCAATGAAAACACACCTGTGGTAGTGCAGGTGCTCGCGAATGACTCAGATATTGAAAACGATAATCTTAGTGTTGTGTCTGTAGGTAGTCCATTAAATGGCAGTGCGCTCAACAATGCCGATGGAACAGTAACCTATACACCCGATGTCAACTACAGTGGCCCGGATGCATTTGAATACACAATCACTGACGGCACTGATACCGCGACAGCGACAGTAGTGCTGACTGTAATTTTTGTGAATGTTGATCCGGTTATCGGCGCCGATCAGTTCTCGGTTGCAGAAGGTGAGAGCCGGGTATTGGATCTGCTCGGCAATGACTCTGACGGAGATAACGATGCTTTGACTGTTATCGATGTCAGTGATCCGTCCAACGGCACTGCGACACTACTTGCCAATGGCAGTGTACGTTACACGCCGAATGAAGATTTCAGCGGCAGTGATTCGTTCACTTATACAGTGAGTGATGGCACGGTTGAAGTTACTGGTCAGGTGTTGATTACGGTCGACCAGGTTAATGAGGCACCGCGCGCAAGCAACGATTCAGCAAGTACCGATGAAGAAACTACAGTAGTTATTAATGTTTTAAGCAATGATATCGATCCCGACGGAGATCCGCTGAGTCTGTCGGTGTTGACGCAGCCGTCGAACGGTACTGCCACGGTTCCGGCGCAGGGAGACATCATTGTCTACTCTCCGGAGACAGGATTTTCCGGCACAGATAGTTTCACCTACCAGATCAGCGATGGAAATGGTGCAACCGATACTGCCAGTGTTGTAATCACCGTCACAGCGCTACCGCCAGC
>CAZKAQ010000041.1:0-27320 GCA_964550655.1 uncultured Granulosicoccaceae bacterium | reverse complement strand
ATCGCTTTAGCAGGTACGGTTACGCTTTCCGTAACAGCCTTCTGACCGAACTCCAGGCTTAACCTTAGCTCATGATTTTCCAACGCCAGTAGTTCTGCCAGTTGGGATTTCTCCGACAACATCTGGCGCAGTCGATTAATTTCAGTAGATTGCGAAGCTTCAGATTCCACTGGAGAAACACTTGTCAAAGTAGACTCCAAGCCACTGGCAGACTGAAGCTCTGGTGGAGTTTGCTCTCTTACCACGGATTCCTGTCCGGTTAAAAATATACTCTGTGGTTGCTGCAGACTACTGTCCGTCTTACTGAGTGCCATCTGCTCGCTTATCAATTTGTTGCCTGTCTCTATTTCACTCAAGTGTGTAGCGATCACTCGGTTGCTCCAGGCACTCAACTGATAAAAACCAATGACAAGCAACGCAGAAAGTAGTAGCAAGGTAAAATAAAAAACAGGATCTACGCGTTGAAAAATATCCGCTAATCCTGCCAAATCTGTTTGCTGCCGCGGTTTATCCACAGTAGAAACATTTACGGCAGCCTGTGCATCACCATGTAATGAACGTGGTGATGCTTTTGACACATGGACTCTTTTAACAGCTTCTTTAGTTTTATCAGTATCCAAAAAAGATTCAGGTACTAACTCCATATCTACATCTTCCGAATTTTTATAAACCATCAGTATTGATCCCGTCGCGATTATGATCGATCACAGTGGGCTTTAAAAAAACCAGTAGTTCGGTTTTTTCGATATCACGAATTTCATGTGTAAATAAACGACCCAGTACCGGTAATTGCTGAAGACCGGGGACACCGGCAGTGCGGTTATCAACTTTGTTTTGCATTAATCCGCCAATAATTGCCACGTTGCCACTTTGCACCCGAAGCAAAGACTCCATTTCTCTTATCTGTATTTCCGGTATAAGGTTGCGCACTTCAGTCTGCCCTGCAAGGGCCGGGCTCGGGTCTTCGGCAAAGTTGAGTATTCTGGAGATAGTCGGTCGAACATTCAGTATCACCTCCTGATCCCTGGTAATAAACGGCGTGACATTCATCACCAGCCCTATCGGTACCGAATGTACAGTACTCTCAACGACCGTTCTTTCATCTCCGTTATCACGTTCCAAACGTTCAACTTCGAAGGTAAAGTACACTCTGTTATCTACTACTTTTAACACCGCTGGCTGATTATTCAATGCAATTATCGTCGGACGTGAAAGTACCTGCACTTCACCAAACTGCTGAAGCAGTTTAAGCGTGGCAGACAAATTTCCCAGTATTGAATCTGTATTGTTGTAGGTAAACAGCGCTGTCACTGGTGTTGTGGCGGCTTCCGGTAAGCCGGCAAGAATCTGGGAAAATTGAAATGTCTCGTTGCCATCACCGGCAAGCACCCGCCAGTCGACGCCAGACTCATACCGATCATTCAGTGCCACCTCTACCACTGTCGCTTCTATAAGGACTTGTCTCTGCGCACTTTCGGTGATTTTCTCAAGCAGCATTTGTATCGCGCTATGCTCGGCTTTTCTGGCTCGAACACTGACAATGCCGGACTCCTGACTGACGAATACGTTCTCACTGCCCGAATTGTCTGCAGCAACCTGCTCACCGAGAATCCCGCTGATACTATGGACAACAGATTCCCAAAGAGCATTTACGGTTTTATTCTCTACAGTCAATTGCGAACCATTGTTGCCCGCTTGTGCGCCACCTGCTTCATCAAGTGTTGTTCTGATTGAACCAATCTGTGTAGCGAGATCAACGCGACTGTCTGCTATTCGCTGCACGTTCAGATAATCTATTTCATAGGTGCGAATATACGGTTTATCCTCTATCAGCAGGATACGCCCGCCCTGCATTTCAACTCGCACCTGCGCCTGCAGACTGATCTGTTGTAAAATAAATTCAAGCGGCTGATTAGTTATACTTAGCGAAACATAGCCTGCCACATCGCCAACAAAACTGACTTGCGTCGAAGCATCCCGCGCTATAGAAGTGAGTATTTCTTTAACCGGTACCCGATCTGCAATGACAGTGTAGAGTTCCCGCTCAACCGGTGCCGGTTCAGTAACAGGGGTAGCGTTGTCTGTTGAAACTTCTAACGTTGACAGCAGAGATGATGGAGATACAGGTGCAACTAATGCCGGAATTCGGGATCGATCGGAACCCGCCAGTCGATCAATATCCGACTCAATACCGGTCTTGCTATCGACCTCGGCCTTATGGCGAGCTTCAGTTCGAGGATTAACAGATGCATGACAGGCAGATACAAACAGCAGAGTGAATACTGTTATTATTTGAAAAGAACTTCCGCGTAAATCCGGGTACCACATACAACATACAACTTGTAATTATGAATAACAGTCCAAGCCTGGACTCCACAATACCTCCACCATAGCTGACGATCCACTATGAAACAAGCAGTCAAACCGATTTATCGGCAATTATCACTTTTAACAAAAACCAGGCAATACACTTCAAATGTTCAACATCGTTCTGGTACATCCGCAAATACCACCCAATACAGGCAATATAATAAGGTTATGTGCAAACAATGGATGCAAATTGCATCTGATAGAGCCACTGGGTTTCGAGCTTGACGAAAAAAGTGTCAGACGTGCCGGCATGGACTATCGCGATCTCACTTTTGTAAAGAAGTGGAGTGACTACAACACTTTTTTAGCCACCGTACCGCCCGCGAATCTCTGGTCTTACTCGAGTAAATCAACGCTCTGGTATACAGATGTCAGCTATACGAAAGGTGACTACCTGATGTTCGGCTCAGAGACTAAAGGATTACCGGATGCAGTCTCGAGTACTGTGAAAGAAGCAAACAGATTGCATATTCCGATGCGGGGAGAATCACGCAGCCTCAATTTATCCAACGCGGTTGCAATTGTCAGCTACGAAGCATGGCGTCAGAATAAATTTAAATAAATTCCGCTTGATAAAAACAAAGGTCTATACAGAACTGTCTTTGCATAAATCCATCAAACAGATCATCTATTCTGGTTTGGATGGCCTGCCAAGTAACACTGCAACTGCTTCTGCAGGAGTAGTTAATCCATTAATAACACGATGGACCTGTTCAACAATTGGCATGCTGACACCTTTTTCCTGCGACAGCCGCAGTGCAACTTCTGTGGCGACTACACCCTCAACTGACTGACCGATCTGTTCAAGCGCCTGCTCGGCGGATTGTCCCTGACCCAATGCAAGTCCGAAGCGACGATTACGCGATTGATCATCGGTACAGGTTAAGATGAGATCTCCCACGCCGGACAAGCCCATTAATGTCTCTGCACTGACACCGAGCATATCTCCCAACCGCATCAACTCAGCCAGACCACGGGTGATCACTGCAACCCGTGCATTGGCACCGAAGTTCAAACCGTCCGATATGCCCGCAGCAATTGCATAAATATTTTTAAACGCACCGCCCATCTGAACACCGTGAATATCATCACTGATATAGGTCCTGAAACGACGACTGTGTAGCAGCTGAACAACTGATTCTGCATAGCTTTGAACATTTGCCGCAACGGTAATTGCTGTCGGCTGACCACAAGCGAGCTCTCTGGCAAACGTGGGACCGGAAATAACAGCGTAATTTTTATCACCACCGAGTTTCTCAAGCACTATATCGCTGAGAAAGCGACCGCTTTCAACATCAAACCCCTTACATGCCCACAACACGCCACTCGTCTGTGGCGCATGTTTGTCTACTTGCGTAAGAATTGCACTGAAGTACTGGCTCGGGATTGCCACCAGCACATGCTCTGCGTCAGCAAGTGCCTGTTGCAGATCGACGTGGCATGTCATGGAGTCGGCAAGCGCTACACCGGAAAGATACTTTTTGTTTTCACCATCTTCACGGATGGCGCGGAGCAAGGTCTCATCACGCGCCCACAAAGAGACACTGTGCCCGTTGCCTGCAATATGATGCGCAAGCGCGGTACCAAAACTACCGGCGCCCAACACAGTGACATTCTGATTGGCGGTCAACTGGATTCCGGCAAAGTAGCTGAGTGTGCGTCAGCGCTAGTGCTGCACTTCCGGCGCAGGTGCGTCTTTTTTCTTGGACGCCAGATGCTGAGCGTAAAGGGCATCAAAGTTAATCGGATCCAACAACAGTTGTGGAAAACCACCCTTAACGGCCAGATCAGAGACGACCTCGCGAACGAACGGGAACAACACACTCGGTGCGTAGCTACCCAGAAGATGGGCCATTTCCTCATCCTTGAATCCAGAAATCGAGAATAATCCCGACTGCTGAACTTCAACCAGATAGGCTGGCTGCTTCTCAAGCTCGACTGTGACTGTCAGCATCAATGTACATTCGTAGATGTCGTCTTTAATGTTCTTGTTTTCAGTGTTCAGCTGGATTTTAACTTCCGGCTTCCATTGTAATTGTTCAGTAAAAATCTCGGTAGAACGTGGTGTTTCAAAAGACACGTCTTTCACAAAGACTTTCTGTACTCGAAAAACCTGTCGGTTTTCCTGCGTTGCAGCAGCAGCGCCTTTTTCTTCGGCCATGGGTAGGTTCCTGTGAGTTTCTGGTTTGTCCGTCGAGGCAGTTGCCCCGGTAGTTGCGATGGAATGTAGTGCGGGAATTAACCCGCTCGCTCGTTACGTATAGTGTAGTTCAATTCGCTTACTCAATGCCCTTACCCTGACGATAGATAGAAAGTCAGAAGGACTGTTGACACAACACGGTAAAGACAGGATTGTGGCCATGGAATCAAAGATTAAACGCCAATGCGAATGAGGCACCGGCGTTGAACACTGCAGCTTAAGAAGCCAGCAACTCATCAAGCTTGTCGGCCGATTCCAGCGCGTTGAGATCGTCAAAACCTCCGACATGGTGGTCACCGATAAAAATTTGTGGCACCGTCCGTCGGCCGCTGCGCTGCATCATTTCCTGTCGCTTTGCAGAGTCGAAATCCACTGCAATTGTTTGATATTCGACACCTTTTGCATCAAGTAGTTTTTTCGCAGCACGACAAAAGCCGCACAACCTGGTGGTGTACATAACAACATCTTTACTCATGATTGTTCCTTGCTGCCAATTAATTTGGCGTGGTGTCAGGATTTTGAAGACAGAGGCAGACCGGCTTTTTCCCAGGCCGCAGCACCGCCTTGCAGCGTGTAAACCGAACTAAAGTCTGCCTTACGCAACTTGCCTGCCGCTCCGGCGGATCTCGTACCACTGGTACAGTAAACAATCACCGGTTTATCTTTGTATTTGTCCAGTTCGACCATGCGTTTGGGAAAATTACTCATTGGGATATGTAAATTTCCCATGATATGACCCACTTTGTACTCGGAGTCTTCGCGAATATCGAGAAAAACGGCTTCTTCATCATTCTGCAGTCGCGTGGCTTCCATCGGGCTAATAATTTTAACACCTGAAAATGCACGCTGATATTCAAAGAAAACGATCATACCGACAACAAGTGCCAGCGCTGCAAACAATATCGGGTGATTACCGACAAATTCAATAAGACGGTCCATATGACTCTAACTTTTAATTTCTGTGAAATACCGGGAGATTGAATCACATACGGATCAGTCAATCCGCAGAGCCTCGTATCTTAACCGAATATCATACCGCAAGGCGATCCGACAGACTCGAAACCCGGGTATCGAAACCCGGATCGAAACTCAGGCATCGGAACTCAGGGCACAGAACATCATCACAAACTCGCAATACACACTACAATTATTAGTCCGCAACACAACACATGTAAAACAAGAGCGGCAGCCGTGGGTGGTGATTCCATACTCTATACAATCTTCCTGATTTTCACCGGCGCAGCAATCCTGGCGACAATCGCCCTGTTTGCACGACAATCGCTGCTAATCGCGTACATCGCGCTCGGGCTGATTGCCGGACCGCATGTGACCGGCCTTGTTGCCGATCCGGCGCTGGTGGCCGATATAGCCAACGTCGGCATCATATTTCTGCTATTCCTGCTCGGCCTGAACCTTGAGCCCGATGATCTAAAACATCTGCTCCGCGAAGCAACCATTGTCACGCTGATTAGTTGCTTTTCTTTTGCGCTGATCGGTTTCGTGATTTCCATGGCATTCGGGTTTACACCGATTGACAGCATGGTGATTGGCACCGCCATGATGTTCTCTTCAACCATTGTTGGTTTAAAGCTCCTGCCAACCAGTGCACTGCATCATCAGCGTATGGGTGAAATCATTGTCAGTATTCTGCTGCTGCAGGACATCATCGCAGTGATCGCCTTACTACTGCTTGACGAATTGGGCGCGCAGAGCTCGGCCCTATTCGACGTACTCGGCATGCTGATCCTGCTACCTACCATTGCAGCTACTGCGTATTTTATTTCAAAGTATGTTTTAGCCAAGCTGTTCCAGAAGTTTGATCAGATAAGTGAATACATTTTTCTCGCGACCGTAGGCTGGTGTTTAGGTATAGCGGAACTTGCACATGCAGTCGGGCTCTCACATGAAATAGGGGCATTTATCGCAGGCGTGTCACTGGCCGCCAATCCAATCGCGCGATTCATAGCAGAAAGCCTGAAACCCCTGAGAGATTTTTTTCTGATTATGTTTTTCTTCGGTCTGGGTGCAGGCTTCGACGTTACTGCAGTGGGTGGCGTGATACTACCTGCATTACTACTTGCAATAGCAGCAGTAACACTGAAACCGGTAGTCTTTAAGCTACTGTTGCGGCGCGAAAAAGAAAAAGCAAAAATGGCCGCAGAAATCGGTGTACGCCTTGGTCAGATCAGTGAGTTTTCTCTTTTGGTTGCAGTTGTCGCCGTCGGCTCAGGTATTATTTCAGACAAGGCTTCAATGACAATACAAACCGCTACATTAATCACTTTCGTTGTATCTTCCTACTGGATAGTGATGCGATACCCCACACCAATTGCAGTAGATGACAAGCTAAGGCGTGACTGATAGCAGAACTTATACAGCCTTATAGCCAGAACATAAAAAAGAGGCGATTACCGCCTCTTGAAGTGATAAAAGTAATCACTTTAAAACCGATTACTTGCTAAGCATATACTCGATAGCCAAACGTAGCTGCTCGTCATCAAGCGATGTACCACCGCGTGGTGGCATGATACTAATACCGGCAATTGTACTTTCCACCAAAGCGTCGATACCTTTGGCAACGCGTGGCGCCCAAGCTTCTTTGTCACCTAACATGGGTGCACCGGCAACCCCTGTCAAATGACAGGCGGCACAAGCTGTATCAACCACTTCCTTCACAGCTGCAGGAATTTCAGTTGCAGAGGCAGCTGTAGCTGCCGCACCGGCAGCCTCGGTAACATCAGTGGCCTCGGTGCCAGCTGCAGCATCTGTCGTTGCCATCGGTGCACTACCCGTGGCATTGGCGATCATCAACTCAACAGCCTGCGTGATTTCATCATCATTTAATGTCGACTCAGCTCTGGCGGGCATTTTACCCTTACCATTGATCACGCTTGCCGTCAGCTCATCGATACCTTTTTCCGAAAGCGCAGACCATGCGCTGGCATCATCGGTCAGGGCCGCACCATCCAAACCATCGTTGTGGCAACCCGCACAGTTGGTGGCAACAACCGCTTTGACATTTAAAGAAGCGGTCGCTGATGATTCTGATTTTGTAGTCGACGCGACTGATCCGACAGCTTCAGTGGCCTCGGTAGTTTCTGTTTCAGCAGCAACAACGTCAGTTTGTACTTCACTGGTTTGTTCTTCAGTGGCTGCAGTCGGGTCAGCTTCCTGCGTAGCAGCGGAATCGGTCGCATCTGCCGCAGCAGGCTTCGCCATTTGTTCCACACGAGATCGGCCCACCGGCGCGATGGATTTGTTGATCTCCGCCAACACGAGCGGATCATCGGGGCTGTCAGGCGACATCACATTGGAGATAATAACCAGAAAAAACGTTAACAACACAAGTGCGCCGAGCACAAATATAAACGGTTTATAGAAATTAGAGCTACTTTGACTCATGTGTTTCTCCGAAACATTAATTAAAAACAGATTTTGGTACACGCAGCCAGCGTCGTGCCGTCAGGCAGAGACAGATCTTGCGCCGTGCGTATAACTTTATTTTTTACTCGATACGAGACATACCGACGGGTTGAATCCGATCCAGCATTTGCGATTGCACGAGTGGATCTACAGATGTCTGCCCCGGCGCTGAAATAACATTCGCCAGAAACATAATTGACACCGTAAAAATGACAAGTGCACCAAGCACAAATCCGAATGCCTTGAAAAATACATTGTCCTGAACGCTCACGGGAGCCCCTGCAATTCTGGTGGTCAAATGTGTTTGATACGAAGACACCGACGCTGCAAAACGTCAGACAGCTCCGAGCTTACGCTAAGCTTTATAATAGCAAACTCTGCGACCCGCAACAGTTTCAATACTGGCGGTGCGTCGCCAACGCGGCGCAACAAAATCAAGGGGTCCGACCTGGCCTGCAATGCAGGCTAACGATCAACACTGCCAAACACACGTTGCAGGAGTTCGGTTGTGCGCTTGACCGGATTATTCCGGATCGCCTTTTCTTCTGCTGCCATATAGTGCCAGATGCCGCCCATCCCCTTATCCAGCACATGCTCGGTCAGATCCGCCTCAACCGGCGGCGCAAATGGAATCTGCCGGTAACTTGCAAGAAGCTGATTGAAACCACGAACCGCACCTACCTGAGACAAACTGTTGTCGATAACAGGCCGCATCGCATCACGCAGCCGTCCACCCATAGTGCGCTCAAAGAAGAGAGTGGCCGCATTATCGGGGCCCTGCAGAATTCCACGCGCGTCATCGAGAGTCATCTGGCGGATTGCATCGACAAACAAACTACGTGCTTTGGGAACTGCCTGCTCGGCGGCCAGATTGAGGCGATTCTCGAGTGAATCAAAACTACTCTGCAAACCAACCCTTGCCGCAAACTCTTTAGCGCGCACCAGCGTAGTCGGCAACGGAATTCGTACCACCGGATCCGCATTGTATCCGTCGGGTTGACCAAGCTGACTGACTACCAGCCCGGAGCCTACGGTCAGCGCCTCCTTCAGACCGGCAGAAATATCAGCAATCGACAGCACACCTGCTGACTGGCCGGATGTCTGAGCAACAATGTCTTCAAGCCCCTCCAGCAATTGCGATTGATTGGCACACCCGCTGAACGCAAACACACTTACAAGAACCGAAAGTTTTATCAGTCTCTCTGCATACGTTTTAATAAATGTACCGGACATGTTGATAAAAATACCTTTCACAGAATAGTTGGCTGACCGATGGTCACCAGAAACAGGTGTAGAACCGGTCTTTCCCGTGAGTCAGTTCGCAGCATGACTCCCGGGGACATATGCGTCCTGACTATACAACGCTGGCGCAGGAATCGGGCCGGAATCACACTACAACGGATTACCTGTTGCTACACCTGTATAGAGTATTAATAAGGCGGCTTCATCTTTTTCAGGCAGAGCATAACTGCTGCGACAAAAAATAGGTATTTGTGTGGACAGCTTCATAAGTTTACCGTCGAACAGACCACAAATACCATTCGTCATCAACTTCGTTTGGTTCGCTTGTTGCTGCTATGCACTGCTACCTCAATAGATATGAATAGAGCCAAGACGCTCTAAGCAGTTGAGGAGAGTAGGATAATTTTATTAATCATTCAGAACAGAGGTTTGTGAATGAACGCAGCGGCAGAACCTGTTTCCACCGAGGCTACTGAAGAAGTGCATCAAACAAATACCGGTACTCTTAACACCCGGTATCTGGATGAGTCAAGCAACGACGCGCACCTTGGTGACGATCAGCATAGAGTCAAAGCATCAGGTCTTAGCAGCGAGCTAGCCACTAAGTGGCTGGTGTGGCAGTGCAATATGATCGCAGATGTGATCACTGGCGCTGTGTACGACACTAACGGCAATCTACTCTCATTGCGTCCGACAAATGGCTTTGGCACAGATTTGCTCGCTATAGCCGGTCAACAAGTCTTTGAAAGCGACAAACCTGTTATCACCACCGAAATTTCATACGGCCATACCAGCGGCCGTCTCGGCGACATCATCGCAACTCCAATCAAGGAAGGTGAAAAAACGCTTGGCTATGTAGCGCTACTCATGACACCGCGACCACAGTCAAGACAAAATATTGTTTTGCAGCTACTGCAATGGGGTGGATACTGGCTTGAGTCACTCAGTCAGCTATCTAACGGCGTACAAATAGAAGCCAGTTCATTTACACAATCACTGATGGCATCTGTTCTCAAGCACGACAATTCTCATAAAGCCTGCATGGAAATAGCAGCGAGTATCAGCAACAGATTGAACTGCGATCGCGTAACCATCGGTCTTCGAAAAGGCATGGTTATCAGAGCAGAATGTATCTCACACCTTGCAAGCTTTGACGAACGTACTCAATTGGTACGAAGAATCGAGGCATCGATGGAAGAGAGCATTGATCAGGACACGATAATCACCTTACCGCAGCTGCCCGATACGGACTCAGTGATTACTAAATCGCATCACGAGTTCCAAAAAAACGACAGTCAGAATTCATCCATCGCGACATTTCCTCTGCGGGGAAGAGAAACGTTTGGTGCGATAACTCTGGAGCGATCAGAATCATCTCCATTTGATAGCGACACCGTTGAATGGTGTGAATCGGTACTTTCTACAATAGCGCCGATACTGGAGTTGAAAAGATTTGAAGAACGCTCAATTCTAAACAAACTACGAGACTCTCTGCGCAAAACCTGCCAAAGCTTCATGGGGCCAAAACACCTTAAGCTAAAAGTCGCTGGTGCGATAGCCGCAGCAACTATCCTCATAGCCGGCATTATTCCCGGCAATCACATTGTATCTGCTCCCGCTGTTATCCAGGGTGCACACGCACAGATAATCGCGGCACCTGTAGCAGGCTTTGTAAAGACCTCAGAGGTGCGCGCAGGAGACAAAGTCTCTAAAGATCAGGTAATAGCAACACTGGATGACAGAGCCCTGCAACTGGAATTAAAAAAGTGGCAAGGTGAAGAAAATAAAATTAAAAAAGCCTATCAGGAAGCACTTGCTAACAAAGCACGCACTGAGTTGAGTATTCTTCAAGCCAGATCAGAACAGATTGAGGCCGAGTATGCACTGGCGCGTGAACGCCTGGAAAGAGCCTCACTTAAAGCACCATTCGATGGCTATATCACTAGTGGTGATCTCAGTCAGTCTCTCGGCTCACCGGTTGAAATCGGTGACGTACTATTCGAAGTAGCACCGGCGGAAGAATACAAGATCATTATTAAGGTCGATGAACGCGATATGGCAAATATCGACAACGATAAATCCGGCAAAGTTGTTATTGCAGCCCTACCCGGAGAACCACACCCGTTTACTATTGAGCAGGTCGTACCTTTGGCAATCTCGGGCGAAGGCAACAGTTACTTTCGTATTGAGGCAGAATTGACCGAAGCGACACCGAATCTGCGACCCGGCATGGAAGGCGTGGCGCGGATCCAAATGGGAGAACGCAAGCTGCTTTGGATCTGGACACACAAACTCTTCGATAGAATTCGATTGTGGTTGTGGACCATTGGCTGGTAGTTCGTGAATACACCCGCAACCAATGTAGATGATCCGGTCCGGCAACCTTCAATGGATGCCGAAAGTGATATTCCTGAGCAATGGAATCATATAGCGACCCTGAGACCGCAGCTGCACAAACACATTACTGCTCATCCGCATAACTTCCGCGGGGTGCGCTGGTATATACTCAGTGACGCTGCCAAGGGAAGACATCTGCGCTTTAACGAAGTTGCGTATGAATTTATCGGACGTCTCGACGGTGATCAAACCATTGAAGAGATTTATCAACAGATTTCTTTAAAGCTTAAGGACGATAGCCCCAACCGGCAGGAACTTCTTTCCATTCTGGTACAGCTCTTCAGTATTGGATTACTCAGATCCAAAATGCCGGTAGATGTTGAACAACTGTTTAAGCAATATCAGACTGAAAAAAGCAGTAACCGAACTAAAAAATTACTCAATCCACTGGCGATTCGTTTTCCACTGTTTGATCCGGACAAATTCCTCAATCGCAGTATTACCGCAGTAAAACCTGTTTTTTCAGTTGCGGGTACCATCATCTGGTGCCTGACAGTTTTAATTGCTGCGATGCTGTTACTGATAAATTATCAGGATCTGGTGGCAACGACAAAGGCAGATATACTCCAGCCGACCAACCTTATACTGTTGGTAGCACTGTTTCCAGTGATGAAGATCTTCCATGAATTTGCCCACGCTTTTGCTGTAAAGGCCTGGGGCGGGGAAGTACACGAAATGGGTATCACACTACTAGTGCTGGTACCGGTCCCGTATGTAGATGCAACAGCTGCATGGGCGTTTCGTGAGAAATACAAACGCATTCTGGTAAGTGCAGCAGGAATGATAATAGAAATATTCCTTGCATCCATCGCACTTTTGATCTGGACACTGGTAGAGCCCGGGTTAATTAAAACTGCAGCATTGTCTGTATTTTTGATCGGCACAGTGTCAACTGTATTGTTTAATGCTAACCCACTCCTGCGGTTCGATGGCTACTACATGTTGGAGGATCTGATAGAAATCCCCAATCTCTACAGTCGATCTTCCAAATACGTGCTGCACTTGTTTAAAACGCGTCTACTGGGAATGACGGCAGAACCTCCAACCGCAGAACCTTCTGAAAAGCCGTGGCTTTTAGCTTATGGCGTTCTTGCCTGGTTGTATCGTGTATTTATTACACTGGTTATCGCACTATTTCTGGCTGGCAAGTACTTTTTCTTAGGCGTAGCACTTGCCTTGTGGTCATTGACACTAATGTTCATTGTACCCATGTATCGCGGCCTCCGATTCCTGATGACCGATGAGTCTCTACAAGGCTCGCGTATGAAGCCTGCCAAACGGCTTGCGCTCGGCGTCGCCGCCTTTGCTGTGGTAGTAGCCTTGATCCCCTTCTCTCTTTATACCAACGCCGAAGGCATCGTCTGGGTACCTGATCAGGCACAAGTCTATTCCCAGGTTGACGGCTTCGTCACAGAAATAAACACTACTCCAGGACAATACATCGAAAGCGGTACCAGTGTACTAACGCTGGTAAATCATGAACTGGAGGCACAGGAAAAACTACTGCAAGCCACGCATAAAGAGTTAACCGTCCGACACAAGGCAGAAAAATTTTCTGATCCTGCCAGTGCGAATCAGACCCTCGAAGAGATAAAAACAGTCGAAGCCGACTGGCAGGAACTACAAATCGAGCGGGAGTCACAAACACTCACAAGTGAAGCAACCGGCACCTTTGTACTACCAAATCAACATAAAATTTTAGGTAGCTATATCAAAAAAGGTGAAGCAGTCGGCTATGTTGTAAATCCTGAAGAGTTAATAGTCCGGGTGGTTGTGCCGCAAACCTCAGTAGGACTGTTCGCAAAAGATGTGAAAAATGTCTCGGTACGACTCGCAGAACAAACCGGAAATGTTATTCCGGCAGAAATACTGAGACAGACACCGGCAGGCAGCTCGTCTTTGCCAAGTCGGGCACTCGGTGCAGCCGGTGGCGGAGAGATAGCGGTAGATACCAAGGATGAAAATGGTACTACAGCTGTTAACAAGATCTTTCAGCTTGATCTTGCACTACCGGAACACAGCATCGCAAGCGGTCTGGGCACACGCGCCTATGTCAGGGTCAACCATGGACGAGAAGCACTGGCACAACAATGGTTACGCAGTGCCCGACAACTGTTACTTAACAAACTTACGTTTTGAAGTTATTGATGGAAAATCTAATGAGCTTAGTAAAGAACACCGTACAAATAATAGCGCTGACTCTGCTCCCTTACTCAGTCTATGCCAACGACGCAGCCTCCATACTTGGCGATGATAATGCACTGGACTGCCTGGTCGAACCGAGCGAAGTGGTAGAACTGGGAAGTAGTGTTCCGGGGATTGTCGATCAGCTTTTCGCTGAAAGAAATAATTTCGTCAATGCAGGCGATATACTCGCGCGTCTGGACTCAAGAGTAGAACAAGCCACACTGGAACTCGCCCTGGCTCGTGCAGAAAGTAATACCAGCCTTAACCTGCGTCGGGAAAATGCAGCCTTCGGCCTGCGCACAGAGAAACGAAATCAGCAACTGTTTAACGAATCAACTATTTCTGCTCAGGATATGGATCAGGTAAAAACAGAAACATACATAGCACAACTTCAAGCCCGTCAGGAAGAAGACAACAAGCATATTGCCCAGTTAGAGGCTGCACGTGCACAGCAGTCGCTTGAGCGCCGCACAATTCGCAGCCCTATCGATGGTGTGATCGTACAGCGTTATAAATCTGTTGGTGAATATATTGAAGCAGAGCCGGTATATCGTATCGCTAACCTGGATCCCCTGCATGTTGAAATGATTTTACCAGTCGAAAAGATCGATACTATAAAGCTTGGCATGAAAGCAGAAATCACATTGGATATTGAATCTCATTCACACACTTCGCATATCGCTGTTGTTAAAAATATCGACCGAGTGGCAGATGCTGCGAGTGGCACTTTTGGTGTGCTTTTATCCATGCCAAACGCAGGTCTTCGAATCCCGAGTGGTGTTCGTTGCAACCTTAGTTTTATCGAACAATAAAAACATCCCGATTGACTGTGACAGGGATGTCACATGACATTAAAAAATATCGCATGGGTAGTATGGCGCACGTACTATGATTAAATATATACGCTCTCCTTTATTCAGGATCAGCTTTAGTATGGTGATGCTTCTCATCTCACTATTGCTTGCGAGCGAATTCCTGGGATTATTCCCGGACAATACCAAGTCCAGGCTATCAGAACGTAAATTTCTGGTAGAAACTCTCACCGTGAACGTTGCTACGCAACTTGATGAAATTAACGATCAGGGAAGTACGGTAATATCGGAACTGTTACGAACTACTGTACAACGTAATAACATTGTTAAATCCGTTGCCATACGAGGCAGCGATGGTTCACTGATCGAATCATACGGCAACCATGATAAAAACTGGACACTTGAGCCGGATGCTCGCTCAACTCCTACACAGGTACAATTTCCACTCTTCAAAGGTGAAAGAAAAATAGCCA
Organism: uncultured Granulosicoccaceae bacterium; assembly: GCA_964550655.1. GTDB lineage: Bacteria > Pseudomonadota > Gammaproteobacteria > Granulosicoccales > Granulosicoccaceae. The sequence goes on along the minus strand of CAZKAQ010000041.1, from coordinate 12,216 downwards.
GCGTTGAGGTTCACTTCAATAAACTTAACGAAGGTCTGAGCCTGATAGATCGACGCGCTTCATTTCCATCAGTGTTGATATTTGTCGCCCTTTCCGGCTTCTTTACATTTTCCCTGTTTCTCAAACGCATCCTTCGCGAGATGGATCCTGATGCGGTGATCCCGGAACGAGTAAAAAAAGCACTTGATACACTCGCAGAAGGATTGCTGATAATAAATACTGATGGAGAGATAGTATTTAGCAACGCTGAGTTTGCTACTACCGCAGGTATAGCCTCAGAAGATCTGGCAGGACAAAACTGCAACACGCTAAAATGGCAACTTGAAGATAATCAAACACTACCATGGAACGAGCTGCTCCGTGGCGGGGAAATGCCCACAGGCGCTACCGTCAAACTCAATACCGGATTCGAGCAACTCTCGACCTTTACCGTAAACGCCACCCCTATTATCGCCAGTGCAAACGAAATTCGAGGTGCACTGGTTACGTTTAACGACATCACCGAAGTTGAAATTAAAAACGCTGAATTACGAAATGCGAACTCAAAGCTTAAAGACAGTCAGCTTGAAATCAAAAAGCAGAACAAAGAGCTTGAGTATCTTGCAACGCGTGATCCATTGACTGGCTCGTTGAACAGAAGATCGTTTTTTACCGGCTTTGACTCACTGTTTGACGAAGCAAGTAAAAACGGAGATGAACTCACTTGCATCATGACCGATATCGATCACTTCAAGTCTGTTAATGATACACATGGTCATGGTGTGGGCGACGATGTGATTAAATATCTTGCCGATGTACTGGCTGACCATGCAAGACCGAACGACTTGGTCGGACGTTTCGGTGGTGAGGAGTTTTGCGTCGTTCTACCGGAAACTCCAATCAATGAAGCTTATACAATCGCGGAAAAGATCCGGCTTACCATCGAACAAGGCGTAAATGCAGATTTCTTCGACAAATGCCAGATTACAGCGAGCTTCGGTGTAGCGTCACTACAATTCAATCCTGATACACCAAGCGTAATGGTAGAACATGCGGATAAAGCACTATACGTTTCCAAAGAAAGCGGCCGAAACCAGGTAACCAACTACTCACCGGAAATGGACGAGGAAAACGCTAACCTGCCTGACGCTGATGTAGATGCACGACCAGCGACAACACAAGCGGTGGTTAAACCGGCAGTGCCAATTTTTGCTCAACCTGCTCCTGTAGCAAAATCGGACGAAGCAATACAAACTGATGAAGTGGAAGCCGAAACGCCAGCCAGGCAAAACAAGCAGATTGCACCAGTCATGTTAAAAACGGAACCGGATACTGCTTCGATTCCGTTATTTTCCGACAACAAGTCGAGTCCGGTACTTCAGCAATCGTCGCCAACCGGTTCCGTCGCTGCTACTGATGAGACCGCTACAACGTCTGGCGATGTCAGCTCAGGCAGCGCGCCACTTCGGTTGAACAGAAATCTGCTGCTTGATCGACTTTCACAATCAATACAATCAGCAAGTAAAAATAATAATCAAGTCGGTTTTTTTATGATTACCATTGAAGCTCTGCATCGTGTCAACGATGTACTCGGCTTCAGTATCAGTAAAAAACTCTACGCCGAAATTGCAAATCGTCTGAAGTCTACACTTAAAGCAGATACCGAGTTGCTTGCAAACACAGGTGATCAGGCAATTTCGGTCAGCCGCTACGGTGATACAGAAATTTGCCTGACAATACACAATGTTGATGGCCAAAAGCATATAGAGCGCATATACCAACAAATCCTTGACGCTTTCGACCAGACTTTCTCAGTAGATGGACATGAAATTTATACCGCTCTCGATATAGGCGTCAGCATCTTTCCGGAGCACGGCGATAATGCAGATCAGTTAATCCGCCGCGCCAGTATCGCCATGCGAGAGGCAGAGGAAGAAGCCGGACAAAATAACATCTGCCATTTCCACGAAAGCATGGATACAGTATCTCGGCGATTGATCACACTTGAAACAGCCTTGCACCAGGCTTTAAAACGTAATGAATTATTTGTTGTTTATCAGCCAAAGGTCGATCTCGAGACTGGCGAGATCGTCAGCATGGAAGCGCTTATACGCTGGCGCCACCCTGAAATGGGTATCATTACACCCGGGGAGTTTATCCCTGTGGCAGAAACAACCGGCTTAATCAACGATATCAGTGCCTGGGTAACGCGAGTGGTTTGTGCACAGCTTTCTATATGGCATGAGGCCGGACATACTGATTTGACAGTTTCTGTAAACGTATCACCTGCGGAAATGAAAAACGAATTTTTAGCACATAACATCCTCGGATCAATCAAGGAATTTGGTATTCAAGCCAGCGCACTGGAAGTAGAAATAACAGAATCGATGGCCATGCGCGATATGGACAAAGCAGTTCGTACACTGGATAAACTGGCGAATGCAGGCGTTGAGATATCCATTGACGACTTCGGTACCGGCTATGCTTCTCTAAGCTATCTGAAGCAACTGCCAATTGGAAAATTAAAAATTGACCGATTATTCATTGCTGACTTAGCCAAAAATCCTTCTGACGCACGAATCGTCAGTGGCGTTATCGCAATGTCTCACAGCCTTGGTATGACAGTCGTCTGCGAAGGCATTGAAGAAGTGGAACAACTTCGTTTTCTGCAGGATAACCACTGTGACCAGGTTCAGGGTAATCTGTTGAGCTTACCACTGCAGTATCAGGAAGCTACCAAGCTACTTGCAGACCCCAGACGGATTCGTCGCCTTGTGACAGAATACAAAGTATCAGAGCTGGGATTCTCTTCCAATGCAGCGGCCGGACCTGCAATGTTAACCGGCGTACTGAATGAGTTTCCGGACGCAGCATCAACATCAGACGACTTACCGGGTGACACGGCTTACGAGGGCACTATCGCTGCCAACGGATAAGGTGAAAAATATTTTTCCCTGCATCATACATGGTTAGTATACTGATATCTTTGTGATCAGACGATGCAAAAAATGCCCGGCGTACTCTCCAAACTAGCCACCACTATACTGGCAAGACACAAGCTGCTGGTTCTTTCTCTGTGTGCCAATATCGTTTTGGCTGCTGGCTGCTTCCTCCTGTTATCAGGTCTACAAAAAACCTACACTGACTACCGGCACTTCAGATCACTTGCGATAGGGACCAGCAAGGCGACCAGTGCGCAACCGACAAAAAGCGCTATCGTGCTATTTGGTGATTCCCGCATTGAAACCTGGTACCCGGACCCGTATTCAGATAAATATACGTTTATAAATGCCGGCGTCACCGGTGAGACCACAACAGAAATGCGACGACGCTTCGAGCGCGATGTGGCTGCTTTAAATCCAGACTATGTACTTATACAGGCCGGAGTAAACGATCTTACTGCCGCCGTCACCAAAGGCATAAAGCAACCAGACAAGCTTATAGATACAATGCAGGACAATCTGGAGTATTTTATAAAATCGCTGGAGCAACAGGGGATTGATGTCATCGTTACATCAATACTGCCTGCCAAACATTTAAATATTAAACGTAAACTCTTCTGGCATGACACACTCAACGATGAGATCAGACGAGCTAACGATAAACTGAAAATCACCACTGAGTCATTGAGTGCAGACTGGCTTGACCTTGACCCGTTTTTTCTTGATGAGTCAGGCAATCCGGTGAATGAGCTCTACTTCGACACACTCCACATAAACTATGGTGGTTACGATGTTCTTAATGAAAAAGTAAAAGACTACGTCGATAATCTCTAGCCTGTATTATTCAGGCGTTAACATCTACGACCACCCGACCTTTAACCTCGCCTTTGAGAATCGCCTTACCGAGCGCTGGCAAATCTGTGAGAGTTGCAGGCTGCACCATCGCCTCTAATTTATCCAGAGGCAAGTCCGTCGACACTCTATTCCATGCAGCAATCCGGTTTTCATAGGGTTGCATCACTGAATCTATACCGAGTAAGTTCACACCGCGCAACAAAAACGGTATCACCGTTGCGGGCAACTCCGCACCACCGGCCAGTCCGATTGCCGCAGCCGAACTGCCGTATTTTAACTGGCCGAGAACTCGCGCCAGCATTGGCCCACCGACCGCATCAATGCAGCCAGCCCATAGTTCAGACTCCAGTGGCCGCTTGGTGGTTTCATTAATTTCGTCACGCGGCACAATCTGACTCGCACCAAGTGATGTTAAGTAGTCTGACGCTTCAGGTCTGCCTGTCACCGCAGCAACCTTGTAGCCTAAATTAGCAAGAATGGCAGTCGCTACTGAACCAACGCCGCCGGCAGCGCCGGTTACCAGTACCGGAGTGCCATCTGCAGCATGATCTTTTAAACCGTGATTTTCCAAAACCAGCACAGCAAGCATTGCGGTAATACCCGCGGTACCCACAGCCATCGACTGCTTTGTCGTTAAACCATCCGGCAACGGCACCAACCAGTCCGCATTGACACGCGCCTTTTGCGAATAACCACCCCAGTGAACCTCGCCGACTCGCCAGCCGGTGAGAACCACTTTGTCTCCCGCCTTGTATCGACCGTCTTCGGACGACTCAACTGTACCGGCAAAATCTATCCCCGGTACATGCGGGTACTCCCTTACCAGACCTCCGCCCGGCCCGACACACAAACCATCCTTATAATTAACCGTCGAGTATTCGACAGCAACGGTCACATTACCCTCAGGGAGCTGATCCAGTTCAATGGATTGAACAGAAGCCGCCGTTTTCTTATCTTCACCACGGGTAACTACAAGGGCATTAAACATTAGTGATTTCCGGATTTTTTGTGTCAGACTCATTAGACCAGCACAGCTGATGCTTTACAATAACGGCGTTTAATCTGTCACGCGAGCTTACCATGTTGTGGCCGACCTTTTCCTTTATCAGCCACATCCATCCGGGGAATCACCATGCAAAATATCCAGGTCAGAACCACCACCATGGCAGATGCCGACGTTATTATCGAATGCAATCAACTCATGGCAATGGAAACCGAGAACAAAAGACTGACAGACGAGATCATTGCCAGCGGCGTAAAACGACTAATGCAAAAACCGCAGTACGGCTTTTATCTGGTGGCGGAAAACACTAAGAAAACGATTACCGGTACTTGTATGGTGACAATGGAGTGGAGTGACTGGCGGGATGGTTTATTCTGGTGGGTTCAAAGCGTGTACGTCAAACCGGAGTTTCGAAAGCTTGGCGTCTACACGGCGATGTACAACAAAATTCAGCAACTCGCAGCCAAAGAGCCCGATGTCTATGGCTTTAGACTGTATGTCGAAAAGGACAATACCATCGCTCAGAAAACCTATGAAAAGCTCGGCATGAAGGCAACAGACTATCTATTATACGAGTCCACCTGATAACAAGCGGGCAATATGAAAAAGACAAACTTAGTCAGCTCTGGCCAGAGAATTACGAATATAAAACTCTCGCAGTCTCGGCGCGAGCTGACCGGGCTTACCATCAGCTATCTGTGTATTGTCAATTTTCACCACCGGCCAGACAAATGTTGAAGCACTGGTAATAAACGCTTCAGATGCATTCTTTGCTTCATCAAGTGTGAACGGACGTTCTTCAACCACAATTTTTTCTTTCTCAACCAATTCAAGCACCGAAGTACGTGTGACACCCGGCAGAATTTCGTTACCGAGATGGCGTGTAATCAACTTGCCGTCAGCATCAACTATAAAAGCATTGTTTGAACTCCCTTCCGTGACATAACCATCTTCAATCATCCATGCGTCCACTGCACCGGCGTCTTTTGCAGCCTGCTTGGCAAGCACCTGAGCCAACAGGCCAACGGTTTTAATATCACGTCGTTTCCAGCGAATATCCGGTACCGAGATAATATTAATGCCATTTTTCGCATGCGCCGAATCGACTAATGTTTTCTGCTGAGTAAACATAACGAGACTCGGCTTAGCGTCAGACGGAAACGGAAAGTCCCGGTCTGCACTACCACGACTGACCTGCAGATAAACCAGTCCTTCGTGAAGATTATTGCGTTTGATCAGCTCTTTTTGAACATCCAGTATTTCATCATCCGTGGCTGGCACTGCCATATTCAACTCACCAAGCGAACGGTGCAAACGTTTAATATGCGCTTCGTTATCGATCAACTTACCTTCAAGTACAGAAGATACTTCGTAGACTGAATCAGCGAACAAAAACCCGCGATCAAACACAGAGATCATCGCATTTTCTTCTGCGACAAAGGCTCCATTAACATAGACAATTCTGCTCATGATTTTCTTAATCCGGATTACTGTAAAGCGGGATCAGCCCCAAAGAGATGGTGTGGGTGGTGCAATTAAATTTTCGCTGTAATCAAGTGCATGATCCCTGTCCTGCGCAAGTAACAAGGGACCATCCAGATCAACAACAGCAGCACCAGGTGTCAGCAAGGTAGCCGGCGCCATAGCCAGTGATGTGGCAACCATACAACCGACCATTATTTCCAGCTCCCTTTCAATTGCGGCCTGCTGCAGCACCAGCGCTTCAGTCAAACCGCCGGTTTTATCAAGCTTGATGTTGATCATGTCATAACCACTGGTCATCTTTGCAAATCCTGCAGCATCATGACATGACTCATCAGCGCAGAGTGCTATCGGACGGTCAACGAATTCAAGCGCTGCATCATCCGTTGCAGGCAGTGGCTGCTCAATCATACTGACACCGAGCTCATAAAGCTTTGGCACCAGTACATCATAGTCTTTAACACTCCAGCTTTCATTGGCATCGACAATGATCCTGCTATCCGGTGCACCGTCTCTGACCGCAGCAACACGTTCAATGTCACCCTCGCCTGCAAGCTTTAGTTTCAATAGTGGCCGGGAACTGTACTTCATTGCAGCCGCGTGCATGTTTTCAGGCGTATCAAGAGACAAGGTATAGGCTGTTACTACAGCTGCGGGTGTCTCTATACCTGCCAGTTGCCAGACTCTGCTACCGGTTTGCCGGGCCTCAAGATCCCACAAGGCACAATCTACTGCATTGCGTGCAGCGCCCGATGGCAACATCGACTGCAATGATACCCTCAGTTCAGACGACTTTGCCGTACTTGAAATAAGTGCCTGCTGCGTTTTGATTTGTGCAATAACGCTTTCTATGGTTTCGCCGTAGCGCGCATAAGGTACGCATTCACCACGTCCGGTAATACGTTCACCATTGTTGCTTTCGTCGGTAATAGTGACTGTGACTACATCTGCACTGGTCTTGCTGCCACGGGAAATAGCGAATGATCCGTCTATCGGCCATGACTCAGACACCACAGTGAGGGTTCTCACAATATGAATCTCAAAGCATGTTGTCGAGCAGTTTATCGACGCCTGTTCTAAACGGATCAACTGCCGGTAACTGATGCTTCTGTTCAAGCTCCTCCAGTAGTTGCTTTGCCGCTGCCTCATCCAGCGCCTTGGTATTGATGGAAAGACCGGCAAATTCAGCGTCCGGACTGGTAAGTTTTGCGGCATCCAGTGCAGCTTGCATACAGGCTTCGATTGAAGGCAGCGGATACTCCGGCACGCCACGCATATGGGTGCGCGTTGGCTCGTGACATAAAACCAGGTAATCAGGCTGCGCACCGTGGATAAGACCCAGCGTCACACCTGCAAAAGAGGGATGAAAGAGAGACCCCTGGCCTTCTACAACATCCCAGTGATCATCTGCCGCTGCCGGTGATAAATATTCGGTAGCCCCGGAAATAAAATCAGATACCACTGCATCAATTGATACACCTTCACCACAAATTAAAATGCCCGTCTGACCAGTGGCTCTGAAGTCTGCATTCAGACCTTTCTGACGCAGACCTTTTTCCAATGCCAGTGCGGTGTACATTTTGCCGCACGAACAATCCGTACCGACAGGCAGAATTCTTTTGCCACTGCGCCTCTTGCCACTACCGACTGAAAACTCCTGTACAGGATGGCGCACGTCATGCAAATTGCGACCAAGCTGCCGTGCTTTGTCAGAAAGTTCCGGCAGATCAGCAAGCTTGTTATGTAAACCGGCGGCGATATCCATACCACTATCAAGTGCCGCGTCGAGTACTTCTATCCAATGAGGTGCAATGACCCCGCCTCTGTTGGCAACACCGATTACCAGCGTTTTAGCACCGGCCTCAACAGCCTCGGCAAGGGTCATGTCCTGTAAGCCACAATCAGCATGACAATTATCCAGACGATGTTGCCCGACACAGTTATCCGGACGCCAGTCAACAATACCCTGAGCTACCTTGGCGGCCAGAGGATCGGCAGCATCGCCGAGGAACAACAAATAAGGAGAATTAATTCGCATGTTGTCTTTCTTAAGGTGTTACATCGGTTTGCATTGAGAACAGTTTTTCCGATTCTGTAAGATCGGGACATATGGTATGGTGCCTGCTTCACATCGAGTGACTTTTCCCACTTCAACAGTCTACCCCTGATAGCCTTTCCTTGATAGTCTGCCCTCAACAGCCTGCAGCGAACCGAAACACCGGTCGTTTCTGAACGCGCATTGAACAATCCCGACAAACATCTGAAACTTTACGATTTATGCCTGACCGATCGCGCCGCTCCCGCCGAAAAACCACACTGCCAGCCGATGCGCCGGACGTGGCATCGCCGTGCATCAGCATTTGCGAGATGGATCAAAAAAGCGGCCTGTGCAGCGGCTGCTTTCGCACCCTTGAAGAGATCGCAACCTGGTCAGGAATGCCTAATCAGCAGCGCTGGGAGATAGTTAAGTCACTGCGTGAACGACGCGCCGAATTAAAGAAAGCAAGCGACGACTGACTCTGCTTATGCACCAAGATTCTGTGTGCGGTACGAATTAGCCGGATAAGTACCGAGAATTTTCAACTTGGTGGAATAGAACTGTAATTCCTGAAAGGCCGTATCGACAAGTTTGTCTGCCGGATGTCCTTCAATTTCAGCATAAAACTGTGCCACCTGAAAACGCTCATCGATGATATAGCTTTCAAGCTTGGTTATGTTGACACCACAGGTGGCAAATCCACCGAGTGACTTGTATAACGCTGCGGGAACACTACGTACTTTAAACGTAAAGCTCGTCATGCATGCACCATCCTTGGGATCCGGCTCTGAACGAACAGCAGATAAGACGATAAAACGCGTCGTGTTACCGAGCCGGTCTTCCACTCTTTCACGCAGCACATCAAGACCGTAGATCTCTCCGGCAAGTGATGAGGCAATAGCCCCCTGTGTTGGATCATTCAAATCTCTGATCTCTCTTGCAGACCCTGCCGTATCTGTGGACGGCACCGGCTTTACTTTAAGCTCTTCAATAAGTGACAAACACTGCGCAAGCCCCTGAGGATGCGAACGTATATGGGTCAGCTTATCCAGCGGGGTTCCTTTCAAGCCCAGCAGACAGTGTTTTACCGGCTGATAGTGCTCGTTGATAATATAAAGCGTGGACTCCGGAATCAGATGATGAATGTCAGCCACACGGCCACCGAGAGAATTTTCTATTGGAATCATCGCAAGTGAAGTCTCGCGATTTTCCACCGATGCAAAGGCCGCCGAGAACGATTCACACGGCACTGGTTCAAGCTCGGGATAGGCAGTCCTGCAAGCCAGATGTGAATAGGCACCAGGCTCTCCCTGGTAGGCAATTTTGCTTTTATAGTCTGACATAGCCGGTCTTTTGGAATTTTTCCGGTATTCTACAGCAATACAAGCTGCACTTTTCAACCGGGTCTGTATATCAGCTCCTGCTCACAGTGAGATACGCTGCAGACAGACAGAAAGCCTAAAAATCCAAATCAGTGGATTCACAGATAAACTGCATCAACGGCCGGACTGCAGTGAAAAGTGCGGCCGATTTTTTTACAAAATCTTTTTCGGTCACCATTGCAGGCTTTAGATTTTGCACTGCGATAAAATCTTTTCGCTTCAGATCATCGATAAACGGATGTTCCGGATCGTAGCCTCGCGGCGCTTTTTTTAGTGAGTCACCCTGAAATTCATAATTTTTGGCGATCAATTTTTTGCAGAGTTTTTTCCAGTCTGTTTGATTTTCATCAATATGCAGGCGGACGTTGTTGAGAGTCGCGCTGTCCGGGCGCCAGATGCCTCCCGCCACAAATACCTCGCGACTTTCGATATGTAAATAAAAACCCGGCGCATGAACATTTTTTCCGGCACTATGCCGGAACTGAATACCAATATTGGTTTTGTAAGGCGTTTTATCTTTGCTGAATCTGACATCGCGATACACACGCATCAATGAGCCGCCGACTTTTTTCGGACTGGCCACAAAGTGTGGTGATATTTTATTCAGGTGTGGCGCCAGCGATTCGATGTACTCAAGCGCAGGTTCACGCACAAACTCTTCATAGTGATGCTTATTGGCTTCAAACCAGCTGCGATTATTGTTTTTCTCAAGATCTCGCAGAAACTTGAATGTTTTGTTGCTAAACATTTCTACTCCACGTGCGTTCTACACTTGATTCCAGTCTTCAAACTTGACACCGGGCCCGCTGTTATCTGACGAGAAGTGCGCGCAACATATTTACCTGAAGCTGTAAAATCCTCATGGCACATGACTCATCACATCAATCACAGTATAACTATACAATACAGGATCACACGCGCAGAATATTCCGACTGCCACATCGCGATAATTCGCAACCTGGATCAACATGCATCAGCTATTGCTCAATCGAGAAATATATACAGAATTTGTACAGAACAAAATTCCGCTGGCAAAAAAATTCCTCTGGCTGATCACCGCAGACATTAAAGACCTGCATGTTGAAACTGACAATGGCTTTGAGCCATTTCTTGCTGTACTGGCAAACCTGGTCGAACAAGGCGTTGCCGTCAGATTAATGCACGCAAAGGAGCCCGGACCAAGATTCCGCGAAGATTTTGACAACTACGACAGCCTGATTAACAACGAGCTATTCGAACGTGTCCTCTGCCCGCGGATTCATACCAAGGCGATTATCATCGACGCGAAACTTGCTTTCGTTGGATCGGCCAATATGACCGGCGCCGGACTCGGTGCTAAAAATGAAAACCGTCGAAACTTTGAGGCGGGATTTATATTTGATGACGCCGCCCACATAGAACAGCTTATGGAGTGGATTGACTATTTATTCCTCGGAGAAGAATGCCACAATTGCCAGCGTCGTGAATATTGCCCCGATCCTATTATTGATCGGGTCTGAAGTATTGAACGTGGATTGTAATACTGACCACACAGAGCAGACTTGCTAGTCGATAGATTGCCCGGAACCTGACTCGCTCTGACTCTGCTGCAGTACTTGTTCAAGCAGTTCGTTCTGCGTTTTCAAACGAAGATCAATACGATCCATGGTACTTTGCAAACGGACAAAGTCATCAGAGTAACGAGACTCTTCTACGACTTCATTAACCTTGGATCTGACTTGCTGCGCGTATTCTCCAATCAATGGCAGGTCGATAAAAATCTTCAATATCCAGATCGCCAGTCCGACGATCACTGTTGCCCCGAATACCGCACCCAGACCACGCGCAAGTCCAACCATGATATTTCGCCAGATGATGTGCCACGGCGAATTAAGGTAACGCATGAAGTCTTCAAGTTCCGCACTGACAATCCTGCGATTGGCCATTTTGCGTACCCGCACATCATCAATGTCATCACGGTGGTAGCGACCTTCAGGGTAATGACCGGATCTCTGCGCGCCTGAACTGTCTCGCGGACCGCTATTGCGTTTTTGGAACATGCACCGGACGTTGCACACTTCACACCACAACCGTCAAAAAAAGCAGTCCAGTGTGTCAAGAAACAAATGCACGCCGATTCCGAGCAGTATCAATTGTCCTCGTTGGCGCCAGACAGGTGATGGCCAGAGAAATGTCGTAAACAGCACCACAATATAGAACACCACAGCATAGGTGCTGTGTAACGGGTGGAATCCGATACTACATCGCTCAGGATCGTAAATCGGATCCGCCAACAGATGATCCAGATCAATCACAAAAGCAGCCAGCATCCACAAAAAGCTGTGCAACCAACGTCGGCGCCAAATAACAATGGCAAGCAGCAGTGGAAGGGCAAAATGCAGCAGGATATGTAGCAAGTCTTGTAGCCCGGACTATTTATGAAATGGCGAGCATATCGCGCAGAGATTTGTTTTCACAGTGAATTTTCTTCTTGCGTCTAACCTGCATTATTCATGAGGCGACCTGTGGATTTAGCTCTTATGTCTTTATTTGCAG
>CAZKAQ010000040.1:0-27877 GCA_964550655.1 uncultured Granulosicoccaceae bacterium | reverse complement strand
TTTTAGGTTTAAACAAAAATTCTCTGCAAACACTATAAATAAAAACATAAAAGCCTAATCCGCAGGTCGCCTCATGAATAATGCACTAGGGGTATTCTACGTCTAAGGGCTAAAATCTTTATTCTGAAATTGATTTTTTACTGCTACCGGCAGCGCTTGTTTTTTTCTTCTTCGAGCTGGCTTTAGATGCCGGTTTCTTCTGCGTTCGCTTCTGCGTAAAGAATCGTTTTAGATAAACGCCAGTTGCAGATTGCGGTTGTTTTGCAACCTCTGCCGGTGAACCGGTTGCTACAATCTGACCGCCACCATCACCTCCGTCTGGTCCGAGGTCAATAACCCAGTCACACGCTTTTATGACGTCGAGATTGTGTTCTATGACAACAATAGTATTGCCCCGGTCTCGAAGGCTGTGTAGCACACCAAGGAGTTGCTCTATATCGTAGAAATGTAATCCGGTGGTTGGCTCATCAAGTATGTATAGCGTCTGGCCGGTGTCTCTTTTTGATAGCTCGCGTGACAGCTTGATTCGTTGTGCTTCGCCACCGGAAAGTGTTGTAGCTGACTGGCCGAGTGTAATGTATGAGAGTCCAACTTCTTTGAGCGTTGCCAGTTTTCTGAAAATGGCTGGCACGGGTTGAAAAAAGTCGTGCGCTTCTTCGACTGTCATATCCAACACTTCGGAAATATTTTTGCCTTTGTATTTGATATCAAGCGTTTCGCGTTGATAGCGTTTTCCTTCGCAGGCATCGCAAATGACATATACATCCGGTAGAAAGTGCATTTCAACTTTTATCAGCCCGTCGCCCTGACAGGTTTCGCAACGACCGCCTTTTACATTAAAGCTGAAACGTCCTGGCTGATAACCGCGAGACCTTGCCTCTTGTGTGTTGGAAAAAAGATCACGCACCAATGAAAAGATACCCACATAGGTTGCCGGATTGGAGCGTGGAGTGCGACCGATCGGGCTTTGGTTAATTTCTACAATCCGATCAATCTGCTCGATACCTTTGATAGCTTTGACAGGTGCTGCCTGAGTGCTTGCGCGGTTTATCACCTGTGCAGCATGGCGATAGAGCGTGTCGTTGATTAAGGTTGATTTTCCCGAACCTGACACGCCTGTCACACAGGTAAACAAGCCAATCGGCAAGTCGACGCTTACCTCTTTCAGGTTATTGCCACTTGCGGCTTGTATGGATATTTGTTTTTTCGGGTCCGGCGTTACGGATTTCGGGATTGCTATTTCGCGTCGTCCGGAAAGGTAGTCTGCGGTTAGTGAATTCTTGTTTTTGATTAGCTGTTCAGGTGTGCCCTGCGCGACAACTGCACCTCCTGCATTACCGGCGCCAGGGCCAATATCTATAACATAATCTGCACTTCGAATAGCATCTTCGTCATGCTCTACAACCAGCACTGTATTGCCAAGGTCTCTGAGGTAGCAAAGCGTTTGCAGCAGCTTGTCGTTATCGCGTTGATGCAGGCCGATAGAGGGTTCGTCGAGCACATAAAGTACACCCATCAACCCCGCGCCAATCTGGCTTGCAAGACGGATGCGTTGTGACTCGCCACCTGATAATGTGTTGGCATGTCTGTCGAGTGAAAGGTAGTCAAGGCCTACGTTGATTAAAAACTGCAATCGCTGATTGATCTCGATAAGAATTTTTTGTCCAATCTCTTCCTTGTTGCCATCGAGCTTCAGATTGTTGATTAATGTTTTTGCCTCTGCGATTGAACATGCCGATATTTCGTGAATCGGGTGATTGTCTACAAATACATTGCGTGCAGTTTCGTTGATTCGTGCGCCCTGGCATCCGCTGCAGGGTCTGTGTGAAAGATATTTGGCAAGTTCAGTTCTGACAGCTGATGATTCAGTGTCTTTGTAGCGTCTTGTCAATGTATTGAGAATACCTTCAAATCGATGTTTTCCGGTTCGCTTTCTGCCTTTGGCAGTTTTGTAGGAGAATTTAATCACTTCTTTGCCGCTACCGTGCAGTATTGTTTCGCGGTGCTCTTTTTTGAGTTTTCCAAATGGCTGCTCGAGGTCGAAACCGTAGTGCTCAGACAGGGTTTCCATCATCTGGAAGTAGTAGGAATTTTTTTTGTCCCAACCTCGTATCGCACCTTCGGCAATAGTTTTTGATCTGTCGTTGATAACTTTGTCTTCGTCGATATACTGATCACCTCCGAGACCGTCACATACCTCACATGCGCCATGCGGGCTGTTGAAGGAAAACAATCGTGGTGTAAGTTCGGTAACTGCGTGGGCACATACCGGACAGGAGTATCTATTGGAAAACAGAAGTTCTTCGGTGTCATTGTTATCCATTGCCGCGATAATCGCGATGCCATCGGACAGCCTGAGTGCAGTCTCTAGAGACTCGGCAAGTCGCAGACGCAAATCCTGTTTTATTTTAAATCGATCAATGACGACTTCTATAGTGCTCTTCTTTTTTGCGTTTAATTGGATGCTCTCATCGAGAGCTACAACTTCGCCGTTGATGCGGACTCGCAGGTATCCCTGAGATCTCAGTTCGGCGAATGTCTGTGTATGTTCGCCCTTACGATCTTTTATTATCGGGGCGAGCAACATTTGTTTACTGCCTTCGGGTAATTTCAGTGCTTCATCGACCATCTGTGTGACAGTCTGTGCGGTCAGATCGATCTGGTGTTGCGGGCATCTGGGTGTACCGATGCGGGCGTACATTAATCTCAGGTAGTCATGTATCTCGGTGATAGTGCCTACAGTCGATCGCGGATTGTGACTGGTAGATTTCTGTTCAATCGCAATAGCTGGTGAGAGTCCTTCAATGGTGTCTACATCCGGCTTATCCATGACAGACAAGAACTGTCTGGCGTAGGTGGATAGTGACTCTACATATCTGCGCTGGCCTTCTGCGAAAATTGTGTCGAACGCCAGTGATGATTTGCCGGAACCGGAAAGTCCGGTAATAACAATGAGTTTGTCTCGAGGCAGATCTATATTGATGTTTTTAAGATTATGGGTGCGAGCTCCGCGGACTTGTATTTCGTTCATAAGTGGTGGTCTGGGTCTGCAGAAACTGCTGGAAAGATGCGCTGCTTTGCAACGTCGATACTGCTAACATGTGCATTGTACCTGTCGTTGTACGATCGCTGAAATATTCACCCGGAAACTGGTCTTGCCCGCATTTACCCCTGTTGAACGACGTGCCGCATTTTCGCTGAGCTTCCTCTATGTAACGCGCATGATGGGGCTGTTCCTGTTGTTACCGGTTTTGAGTGTACTGGCTCAGGATCTCTCTGGCGCCACACCGTTGCTGATCGGTCTGGCAGTCGGTATTTATGCGCTGTTTCAGGCGCTGTTACAGATTCCGTTTGGTCTGTTGTCTGATCGCTTCGGTCGTAAACCGGTCATTCTTGCGGGCCTTGCGATTTTTATTGCAGGCAGTTTAGTTGCCGCCAACACCGATTCGATCTGGGGAATTATTATTGGCAGGGCCATGCAGGGTGGCGGGGCCATATCTGCGGTGATCATGGCTTTGGCCGGCGACCTTACCCGCGACAATCAGCGTACCAAAATAATGGCTGTCATCGGGGCTTCTATCGGCTTGTCGTTTTTTCTGTCAATCATTATCGGTCCGTTGCTGATGGCTCGATTTAATCTTGATGGAATATTTTATGTTATTGCTTTGTCCGGCGTGGTTGCAGCCTTGTTGGTATTGTTTGTAGTGCCGGAGCCAGAGCAGAACAATCAGGACAGAAACATCTCGGTGGTAATTAATGCAATGCCAGGGCTGCTCAGGCATCCTGATTTACTAAAAATCGATTTTGGAATCCTTGTACTGCACTTGTTGATAACAGCGGGGTTTGTCTGTATCCCGTTGAAGCTCCTGAGTACCGGAGTCGCCGCAGAGGCTCACTGGCTGGTGTATTTGATCGGTGCTGTTGGTTCGCTTGCCATACTGCTGCCGATGCTCGGCTTTGCAGAACGCAAACTGCCGGTTAACCGGGTAATGGCAGTCGGAGTCACTGGGCTCGCTATTGCATTTATCGTAATAGGTGTGGCTCCGGATATCTATTGGATGCTGGCTGCCAGTATGATTCTGTTCTTCGGATTTTTGAGCGTACTGGAGTCGCTGCTGCCGTCACTTGCGTCGCGCACCGCGCCTGTTTCATTGCGCGGAACGGCAATGGGAATCTATTCCACGAGTCAGTTTCTTGGCGCATTTGTTGGCGGTGTTGCAGGTGGCTGGCTGGTGGGAAAACTGGGTGTTACTGGTGCGTTGCTGGCACTTTCTGTTATTTGTTTTTTCTGGCTGCCGGTAGCCTTTCAGATGAAGAGCCCCGAGCGTCTAAGTAATTATCGCCTGCCGCTGCGAGAATCCCTGCTTGGTAACGATACCGCGGCGTTGGGTCAGAACCTGCGGCGTATAGCCGGAGTGACCGAGGTATCTGTGGTTAAAGCTGAACAGGCTGCCTACCTTAAGGTCGATCGCCGCCAGTTCGACGAAAATGATCTGCGTCAGTATCAGAGAACTTAGCCCTTCTGTTACGGCTTGGAACATCGTGCTTTAAACAAGCGATTTGAGAGTATGGTCATCTGCTGCGCTAATTCTGAGTTCATAGACTTTTACAATTGGACTGACGGATTGGCTTAAGTGCTGCTTGTGATTGTTTCTGTGTAATTAGTATTGGTTGATAAGTCAATATAGTTGATCTATCAACACAGTAAAGATTATGATACGTTGTGAGCCCTAAGGAATGCGGTGTTCTAATAAGACTGGTTAATGGAAATGTTTGATACGAAGAAGGTTTCTCAAATCACCAGATCACTGGCAAAGGCCGGTTTTGTTACTGCGCTTGTGGTGTCTGTTGCCAGTGTTAGTTGGTCAAACACTGATCATCATCTGGTTGTCCTCGAATCCCTCCCGCTTGAGCAGATAATCGAGACTGAACTGCAGTCCAAAAGATTCGCCGAGCAGATTGCGGCCTACAACGGCATCGCTGCAGTGACAACCATCATCCCCGGTGGCACAACAATACTGATCCCCAATCCGTATTTACTTGGCCGTGATCACGGTCAGGTTGTCTATTCCAAAGGAGATGTTCTTCACACCCAGAAAAGAGTGGTTGCGAATCCGCCCGCCAGAGGAGCTTATGTCTATAAAGGTGATACTTTCACCACCGGTGAAGACGGCTTTGTCAGTTTGAAATTCAGTTCCGGCTCTGTGGTGAATTTGCAGCCGGACTCACGTATCGCTGTACGGGACATAAACTGTGTAGATGAAACCGTTAATTGTGTTATCGCATTGCACGCCGAGAAGGGCGTGATAGATAGCCAGGTGACGCCGCGACCAGCCGATCAGCCTCAGATAGACTACAAGATAACAACACCGTTTTTGTCTGCAGCAGTCAGGGGTACAGCCTTTTATGTAACCGTGGATAAAGACAGCGACAGAATCGGTGTGACGGAAGGGCTTGTCAGCGCCTCTGTCGACAACAACGCCAATGAACTGCCCAAGGGTAAAGGTCTACTGGTTGAGGAGAATGTAGAGCCCGAGGTAGTTGATCTGCTGGAGGCACCTGAACTCATCGCTGCCACCAGTGATGCCATTTATAGTGATGAAGACGTAGTTCGCTGGAATCCTTTAGAGGATGCTCAGCGGTACCGGCTGACGATCGCAGAAGATGAATCTTTATCTACACCGATTCGCACATCAGAGACCCAACGCAGTGGCGCATTTCTGCCTGATGGCTTGCCACCCGGTGAGTTCTACCTGAGTGTTGCCGGCATTGATAACCAGGAGTTCATCGGGCTACCGTCTGCCATTCGGTTTAACCATGCCGCAATAGACGATCAGGAACAACTTGAGCTTGAAATAATACGCGCTGGTGATGAAGTGACCATTTCACCTGTTGAATTTAGCGGCTCTGTTGAGATTCATATCAGTGAAGGCTTTGACATTCCGATGGGTGGGC
The DNA here is from genome assembly GCA_964550655.1 of uncultured Granulosicoccaceae bacterium. Taxonomy (GTDB): domain Bacteria; phylum Pseudomonadota; class Gammaproteobacteria; order Granulosicoccales; family Granulosicoccaceae. Next base: position 21,922 of record CAZKAQ010000040.1, on the reverse strand, counting down.
GCAGGTTAATCAGCACTTTATCTGATGGTTTAACATTTGAATTGGATCCGGCCAGTGAATGGGTCATACGGGCCCGCAAAGTTTTTTCAAATAACTCTGTCTCTGTGTACAGCAACCAGTACCGTCTGCAATCTGAAAAGTAGTACTCTGGCAGGCATAATCCGAACACCTAATGTATCATTCGGTTTGAAATAATAATAAAAACTTCTTAATCAAGCGGGGTGTAGTATGTTTGAGCTTATCGGGCTGGCAATTGGCGGGTTTCTGGGTTTTTTAGCAGCAGACTTTCTGGCTGTACTTGATCCTCTCAGACAAACGGTTCGCCAGGCGCTTTCAGCTGGTATCAGTAAAGCCATGCAGCTGATCAGTGCGCAGAATAGTAATCCACTGATACCTATCGGTATCGTTTTGGTTATTGTCGTCATAGCGTTCTGGATACTGGGCTTCTCTTCGGCATTTATTGTTGGTCTGGTCCTGGGTGTCGTCTATAAGGAAGAAATTGGCAGCTTGCCATTTGTTTCAGGTATTGCAGATACCATAAAAAACAAAATATCAGCACCGAAATAGCCGTCATCCAAAAACGATGACATAAAAATGAAAAGTGTCGTTGTAATCGGTGCGGGTATAGTCGGTGTGTCTACCGCACTATGGTTGCAACGCAGGGGCGTAGATGTTGTCCTGCTGGACAGAGATGGTCCGGCTGCAGGTACCAGTTATGGCAACGCCGGTGTACTAGCTGCAGCCTCAGTTGTACCGGTGACAATACCAGGGCTAATTGGTAAGGCACCTGGAATGTTGTTTAGCAAGAGTCAGCCGCTTTTTCTCAACTGGTCCTACCTTCCACGCCTGCTGCCCTGGTTACCGCGATACCTTTCCCACTGTAATCCTGCTCAGGTCAACAGAATAGCGACTGCACTTGCGCCGATACTACGTAACTGCCTTGCAGATCACAGAGCATTGGCGGAAGGTACGGGTGCCGAGAAATACATCTCCCCGGCTGACTACGTCTATGCTTACAAAAGTAAAGATCACTTTGACCAGGACCACTTTGCATGGGATGTACGTCAACAACATGGATTTCAGTGGACTGAGCATGACGCTGTTTCCTACCGTGATTATGATCCTGCGTTTGGTGATGAAGTCGGCTATGCCGCCTGTGTGCACAACCATGGTCGCATCAGTGACCCGGGAGAGTACGTAAAAACGCTGGCTGCCAGTTTTCAACATAATGGAGGCCAGGTGGTGCAGGCTGAGTTTCGCGATTTTGTTTTACTAAACAACAAGCTTTGTGCGATTGAAACTTCAGAGACAGTGATTGATTGTGATGCGAGTGTTGTCGCCACAGGTGCGTGGTCAAAAGCGCTGTTGCAAAAACTGGGTCTGACTATCCCGCTTGAATCAGAGCGTGGCTATCACATTGAGCTCTACGAGCCTACCGTGATGCCTGCCATGCCAACCATGATCGCAGCGGGGAAGTTTGTCATGACTCCCATGCATGGCAGGCTGCGAATGGCTGGTATGGTTGAGTTTGCGGGCTTAAAAGCAAAAGCGAACAAACAACCGCTTGAATATCTAAGACGCTACCTGGCTAAATTGATGCCGGACTTGCGCTGGACGGAATCAAAAGAATGGCTTGGCCACAGGCCTGCTCCAAGCGACTCGGTACCGCTTATTGGTGAGCTGCCAAATGCCAAAGGTGTTTTCGTCGGCTTTGGTCATCAGCATGTGGGGCTTTCGGGGGGTGCCAGAACAGGGGAACTCCTGAGTCAATTGATCTGCGGTGAAGAAACCGGTATCGATATGAAAATGTACAGCCCGGTACGATTTCGTTCGGTACTGTGAAGTGTTGCACAACGCAGACTCCGGGAGGCATACATTTTCAGGGTTAATACCTCGATCAGAGTGATTATTAAAGTAATCCGGTGCAGTGCCGCCACAAGCGGACACGATTATCCGAGATTGAATCAAATGGAAGTGTTTTTCCTGGTGTTACTTGTACTTGTAATCGCATTAATTGCTTACGTCATCATGGCCTACAACCGACTGGTTCGTTTAAAGCATAATGTAAAAGTCGCATGGAGCAATATTGAAGTATTGCAGAAGCAGCGACACGACGAGCTCCCCAAGCTCGTTACCAGTTGTCGCGAATACATGAAATTTGAACAAGAAACACTTGAAAAAATTATCAATGCGAGATCTCAGGTTTCCAACGCCATGAAATCTGGAAACATGGCAGAACTGGGTGCCGCAGAGTCCATGCTGCACAGCACGCTTGGACACCTGTTTGCGTTGACGGAAAATTATCCGGAACTCAAGGCGAACGAATCTTTTACACGCCTGCAGCTGCGCATTACGACACTGGAAAATTCTATCGCTGACCGACGTGAGTACTACAACGACTCAGTCAATATTAATAACATTGTAGTAGAAGAGTTTCCAACAAACCTTGTCGCTCGACAATTCAATTTTACTCAGGCTGAGTTATTTGAAGTGGCAGAGGAAGAATTGGTCGATATTAAGCTGGAGCAGTTGTTCGCAGCCTGAAGCGGGCTTACAGTGTTAACCGACGACAGGCAAGGTATTGCAAAATGAGTGGTTCGGTACATTCAATCTTGTCAATGCCTAACAGCACTGTCGGTGCATTCAAGCTAAATGTATCTCCTTACTTGCTGGACGTAATCGCAGTTGTAGTGCTGGTTATCACCTGGCGTACTGATAACGCTACAGTGCAGTCGCTTGGCTTTGTAAGTGCAGTTTTGCTTGCGGTTTGGGCAGCGCTGAGTGCCTGGAGCTTGCGACAGTATATTCTCGATATACCACAGTCCAAAATTGGCTCTGCTGCACAGGGATTTGTAGAACTGCAGGGACGGTGCAGGTTCTACGGTGATCGTGTAACGCAGGGATTCACCCACGGGCCGCCTTGTGTATGGCATCGTTTCGCAATCATCGGCATGATCTTCCCGCTAATAAAAACCGGTGAAAGCGAAATGCCTTTCGTCATCTCTGATGAAACTGGTGACTGTGTGGTCAATGCTTCCGGTGCCAAAGTCCTATCAAGCAGCAGACGCTCATGGTTTAGTCAAGCTGCGTACTACAGAATCCGGTTTATTCGGCACGGTGCTCCTGTTTATGTGATCGGTGAGTTAAGAACAAACGGCTGTGACAAGTCTTTTTACAGTGAACGAATGGAGCTTGCCAATGTGCTGAAAACCTGGAAGCAGGATCCGGCATGGTTGCTTGAAGAGTTTGACGCCGACAATAATGGCAAGCTTGATTTCGAAGAGTGGGAGACTGCAAGAAAGCGTGCAGGATACATAGCAAAGGACAAGTATGAAGTTAAACGTGAAGATCACGTTGAAACTGCGATCCGTAAACCGTCAAACGGGATGCCAATGTTAATCTCTGACAAAAGCCCTGCAATTCTGGCGCACAGATTTCAGTATATGGCTTCTTTTAATATGCTGGTAGCAGGTGTTTGTATCGCCGCACTCTGTTACGGTTTTATCGCATAGCCCGAGCTAGTCTGTCTGTAGCAGGTTTGCAGCCCCATCAGCTGCTGCCCAGTCAGCCAGCTGAACCAGAAAGTCGATACACTGACCCAGCTGATCAATCTCAATAAATTCATCAGGCTGATGCGCCTGTTCAATGCTGCCTGGTCCGAATACTACAGCTGGTATTCCTGCATGTTGAAACGCACCTGCTTCTGTGCCGAAGCTAACGACGCTGCTATCGTTTAATCCGGTAAGGTGTTTTATCAGTTGTACAGCAGGTGACTTTTCATCCGGAATCAGTGCTACCATCGTGTTGGTAACTTCTGTGTTTATGCTGGTTTGAGAAGATTGTTTTTTTAGTGTAGGTAAAACTTCTTTGGCAATATAGTCGGTCACGCGTTGTTGCAATTGATCAGCGTTATCCTCTGGCAGCAGGCGAAATCCCCATTGTATCGTCGTGTACTCAGGGATAATGTTATTGGCAGTGCCTCCCTGAATAAGACCGAGGTCTATGGTTGTAAATGGCGGATCGAATGGGCTGTGAGGGTTGGAATTATCTTCAAGCTCTTGTTGTAGTAATTGCAGAAAATTTACAATACGCGCTGACGCCATAATAGAGTTAACGCCGAGCTTCGGGTTGCTTGAATGTGCAGGTACACCTTTGACAACTGTTGCAAAACTTCTGGATCCTTTGTGACCACCAATAATTTTCATCGAAGTGGGTTCACCAACAATTACTACCCTTGGAAGCGGCAGGTTGCCGACTACATCTTCGATAAGTTTATGTACCCCGACACAACCGACTTCTTCATCATAGGTGAATGCAAAGTGCACCGGCAGAGAGAGTTTTTTCTTTAGCAGCGCTGGAGCCATAGCGAGACAAATCGCGATAAATCCTTTCATGTCAGCAACACCACGACCATACAGCTTGCCTTCTGTTTGCCACATGTCAAAAGGGTCACCGGACCACTGCTGACCGTCGACCGGTACAACATCAAGATGGCCCGACAAAACAACACCGCCTGCGATGTCCGGGCCTATCGTCGCCCACAGGTTTGCTTTGCTGCCTGTCTCATCGTGAGTCAGGCGTGAGTCAATACCCAGGTTGTCAAGATATGACTGTATGTGCTCGATGATGGCGAGATTTGACTCACGAGATGTTGTGTCAAATGCGATCAGCTCCTGCAATATCGCAATCGAGTTTTTTAGCAGGTCATTTTTATTCATTTAACTTATTAGCTTTCATTTTCTTAGCAAGGTTCGGACTGGTTCTGTACGAACCGGATACATTGTCTTACTCTGCCGAAATCGTTGTGCGAATACAGTGGCTTCGCCCCGGGTCAGAGGTACTGCAAAGCATTGAATAGTCGTATTGTTACAATAACAAAGTGGCCTCAACTTGTAAGCTGATTAAAACCACAGGCAAGGTGCCCCATGACGCAACTCAGTGACAAGATTAAGAACGGCGAATTCGCGATTACCGCTGAGATAGTCCCGCCAATTTCGGCCACGCGAACGCAGCTGCTTGAGGAGGCATCGTTGATCCGCGGCCTGGTTGATGGCATTAACGTTACCGATGGTGCCGGAGCCTCCACTACCATGAGTAGTTTTTCGGCATCAGCGCTGTTGGCTGCAGATGGACACGAGCCTGTGTTGCAAATTACCTGTCGCGACCGAAACCGGATAGCACTGACTGCAGACCTGCTCGGTGCTGCAGCGCAGGGGTGCTACAACCTTTTGATGTTAATGGGTGATGACCCGGCCAAGGGGGATCAGCCCGATGCGAAGCCGGTTTTTGATCTCGACTCGCGTCAGATAATGCAAGTTGCTACAGCGCTTCGCATAGATGGTTCCCTGCCGTCAGGCAAGTCAGTGAGTGAACCACCGCCATTCTTCGTTGGTGCGGCTGATATGCCGATAGACCCGCCGGCGGACTGGAAGCCTGAAGGCTTGCTCGCAAAAATTGAGAGTGGCGCTCAGTTCTCGCAAACACAGTTTTGCTTTGAGCCTGAGGTTGCAGCGCGTTACATAGGTCGGTTAGTTGATGAAGGCATCACTGAAAAACTTGGTGTGATTATGGGTATCGGTCCTGTTCTTTCAGCAAAATCCGCACGCTGGATGAATGATAATCTCTATGGTGTGACTATACCCGAGGCTACTATTAAACGTCTTGAGCAAGCCTCTGATGCGAAAGCAGAAGGCAGAAAACTATGCGCTGAGCTTATCCAGCAGTATCGCGAAATCCCCGGATTGTCGGGTGTACACATTATGGCGCCTGCCCAAAAGACTGATGCAATTGCTGAGGCGATCAAACTCGCCGGTTAGGGTGTGCGTTCTGGTGAGTGGTGCGCTGTAGTGCCGTTTTCTGTCATCATAATGATCTGCTAGACTGAGGGAAGAGGTCCAATTTCTCACAGCTGAGGTTAGTATGGACAGACACGTATGGAATGCACGGCGGAACTGGATAGGCAGAAAACTAAAGTCATGCTGCATTGTCGTTGCCAGCATCAGCTTGCTTTATCTGGCGCAGCAGTTTGTAGTAAGTAAAAGCGATTTGGTACAACGGTTAGCCCCGTCTGCAGAATCATCGCTACCTTATCCGCTCTTTACACAGATTGATGAAGTCATTGCCGCGACGCGTCCGTCACTTTCGCCAAAAATTGAATCCTACAGTGCTGCCGGAGAGTTCGCTCTTGCTAAAGATGAACTGTTGAACCGTGCGATAGAAGCTGCGGGTACTTTGGATAATGCAGGTCTGGCTTTCAACCTTGGAGAACTCGGCGAATTGGCATTGCAGCAGGGTGAGCTGGGTATGGCCGAGGTATATTTGTCTGAAGCACTTGAACTGTATGAAGAACTCGGTGATGAAATCAACGTTGCCAATGTGCATGTTCAGATAGGCCGGCTACATCTCTACAGCAGGAAGAGGGCCAGACAAACTTCTGATGCCTACGATCAACTATTGGTTTCACGATGGATGATCAGTCAGGATCAATTCCAAAAAGCTGAAGGTCAGTTGAAACAGGTAGTACAGACTAATCTGCAGTTGCATCGCTACGGTGCTGCTGCAAGTGCCTATGAAACACTCTATAGAGGTTACACCTCCAGTTCCAATGTATTTGATGCACAAAACGCTGGTAAGGAGGCAATAAAGCTTTATGCCACATCGGGTAATGTCAGTGCCGCCACCAGAATACTGGATAAAATGAAACAATCCGGTCTTTCCAGAGTTGACGCTGAAGAAATTTTAAATCAGATAGACAGCTACTATCAGGAGTATGAAGAAAGTGTGCGGGCTATTGGTGAAGCACGTGACTACGCGCAGCTTTATAATCAGTTATCTTCCCGTGGAGATGCGTTGCAGGCATGGCGCTTCAGACGTAAAGCAGAGCAATCACTTTCTGCGGTATCAAGTCGGGCTCGTTATCGGCGCCAGCCTGATGTGCTGGTCGAACTTTATCGATCAAATGTCAGTATGGCTAACGCTATAAAATCGCTACGGACGGCTGATCTTTTGTATTCGCGTTACGGTATTGCTGAGGGTGTTGAATTGTCCAGGCAATTGCGCGAGCAGATTTATTGATCGGGATCGAAATAAGCGTATCCATCGTGTACGAGCTGGTGGATGCGCTTGAAGCTTATGCCACCCTACCGGAGTTGATGTAACTTTTTATTTGAACACGGGCAGCGGACATGGTTTTTTAGTTTCGGCTACAGTTGCTCTAGAAAATCTACCACTCTTTTACAACCTTCTGATAAAGTTTTTTCGTCGAGTGTGTATGAAATTCTTATCCATCCTTTTGCGCTCTTGCCAAAAGCACCGGCATCTAAAACAGAGACTCCTTTGGCTTCATATAGTGCGCGACAAAACTCACCGCTTGACAGATCATAGTTGCTTACATCTGCCATAACGTACATGGCAGCTTGTGGTTTGAGCACTGGTAGTTTGCTCGCTTTTGCAAGTTCAGCACAAACGAGATCCCGCCTGCGGCGGTAGATATCCCGCATTTTGCTGCTCTCATTGCGTTGTTCTTTGAGTGCGTAGTGTGCAGCTTCCTGTACAAAACCCGGGATGCCGTACAGCATACACAGGGTCAGGTTTTCAAAGTGAGGAGACAAGCGTTGTGGTGCTATTGTCCAGCCGATGCGCCAGCCGGTCATGGCATGTGATTTTGACAATCCGTTTATGGTAACGGTACGTTCTGCCATGCCAGGCAAAGAAGCGATCGAGATATGTTCTGCGTCAAAGACAATGTCTGTATAGATCTCATCAGAGATAACCCAGAGGTTATGTCTGATGGCAAGATCGGCAATTGATTGCAACTCCGCTTTGCTCATCGCGACGCCAGTCGGGTTGTTGGGTGTGGTGATAACGATGGCTTTGGTAGCCTCGGTGATTGCTGCTTCAATCAGATTGATATCCGGTCTGAAGTCATTATCTGCCGGCTGCTCTACGCAGATCAGTTTTGCACCACCGAGTTGTAACGAGGCCTCATAGCTTACATACATCGGATCAAGCGCTATAACTTCATCACCGTGCTCCAGTAACACAAGGCTTGTTGCAAATAATGCATTCTGGGTACCGGCAAATACAAAAACGTTGTCGACCTGCGTTGCTAGTCCGCTTTGTTTTTGAAAGTCGTCTGCTATTGCCTGACGCAGGTGTGTGCGTCCTGCAGTTGGAGCGTAGTGCGTATCGCCGGCTCTCAGGGCTTCGATAGCCCGATCAACTATCGGTGCAGGTGTTGCAAAGTCCGGATCACCGATGCTTAGCATAATCACGTCTTCACCGCGCTCTGATGCCTGGCTGGCTTTAAGATGTGTGTCCCAGGCTGCCGCTCCGTGGCCACTGATACGGTCGGTAAATGATGCTGTGCCGGGTAGTTTATTGTTCAAGGGAAAACCGCCTCAATAAGGTAGGGGCCTTCGCTTTGCAGGCCTCGTTTAATCTCTTTAATAAGTGATGTGACATCACTTGCGCGGCCAGCCTCTACACCCATGCCTTTGGCAAGTGCCACCCAGTCGAGCTCTGGACGGTTAAGTTCCATCATATCGAGGGCCACGCTGCCGGCTTGCGTGCCTGATATTGCGCCCACATTTTTCAGTTCATGTTTGAGTATTGCGTAGGCGCTGTTGGATAACAGGATGGTGGTGATATCAAGGTTTTCACGGCTCTGTGTCCATAGTGCCTGTAGTGTATACATGCCACTGCCGTCGGCTTGTAGTGCAACGACCTTTCTATCGGGGCAGGCGACCGCAGCACCTGTGGCAAGCGGAAACCCGGCACCGATCGAGCCGCCGCAAATTTGTAACCAGTCATGTGGCGCTGATGCCTGAGTTTGTTCGAACAGCGGTGGCGCGCATGTGATGGATTCATCTACCACGATTGCGTTATCCGGTAAAAGATTGGCAATGATGGCGGCGATATTTTTTGGATTCAGTGACCCTGCGGCTGGCAATGGTGTGGGTGATGCCTTATGCAGAACCGGTGCGGCTTTATTTGCATTGAGGTATTCGGCGAGTTCTTCAAGTGCTGCAACGCAATCTTCATGTTCGTGCGCCAGTACGTGGGTGCTGCTGTCTGCCGGATACAGTCCACTTGGTTTATCCGGATAGGCGAAAAATGCGACCGGTGCCTTGGCTGATAAACTTATAACGTGCTTATAAGGCCGCAGTACCTCGACCGCAGCATCAACCGGATAGGGAATTGTTTTCAACGCGACTCGTCCTATGCCGCGTTCTAGCCTGGCATTGGAGGTTTGGCCATAGAGATGTACACCGGTGGCTTCGGCAATCCTGCTGGCGGTCTGCAGAGGTTTGTCCCGCAGTGCGTAGCCGGTAATAATTATTGCTGCGGGCTCGCCACTTTTTAGAATGTCGGCGATGGCTTCAATGCGAGTTGATGGTACTTTGGGTGTTTGTGGTGGTTCTGTTTTGCCTGCAGGACCGTTTGACGGTTCCCATGCGGTGTTAGCAGGTAAAATCAGGCTCGCGACTTGTCCGGGGTAGGTATTGGCAGCGGCAACTGCTTCGGCGCCGTCAGTTGCCACATCGGTAGCGCATGTGCTGGTTCTAACCCAGCTGGAGACCGGATTTGCAATACCCTCAACGTCAGCTGTCAGTGGTGCATCATACTTAACATGGTAGCTTGCATGATCGCCGATAATATTGACGATGCCACTTTTGGCTTTACCTGCATTGTGCAGATTGGCAAGGCCATTGCCGAGGCCGGGCCCGAGGTGCAGAAGCGTTGCAGCCGGTTTGTCCTGCATACGGAAATACCCGTCAGCAGCGCCGGTGACAACGCCTTCAAACAAACCCAGTACACAGCGCATACCAGCTACTTTATCCAGTGCTGCGACAAAATGCATTTCTGAAGTACCGGGGTTGGAGAAGCAAACCTCAACGCCACAATTTATCAGTGTGTGAACCAGGCTCTCAGCGCCGTTCATTTGGTTAGTGTTCAAGTCGATCAACTTTATCTGTTCTGGGATATCAGACACTCAGCTTGTCAGTAAGCCTCGCACCATACTTCAACACGATGTACCGCGTTGTTGCCAAAGCCTCTAATATCCCGTGGCGGAGTCAGTGGCTGTACGTTGCCGTCAGCATCTGTTGCACGACATGAGAGAATATACTTTCCAACGTCCGGCTGCCAGTTGGCAGTCCATTTACACCAGGCGTACTTACCTTTAGCGGGTTCCAGTGTAGCCGGGTACCATTCGTTGTTACAGGACCATTCAACCTTTTTAATCGGTACACCATTGCCTGACCATGCCCGACCGGTCAGTGGTATGACTTGCGGTTTCACCAGTCGCTTGCGTGAACTCCAATCGGGCAGGCCGGGCGGGATTAATACCGACTTTACTTTGATAGAAGTGACCGGTGTGCCGCTATCATTTTTGTCTGTCCGGTAGATGTAAGTACCAGTCTGTTGGTGACCGGTGAATGAGTGATCGATTACTTCTATTCTATTCAGCCATTTGACACTTGCCATACCGTACCAGCCGGGTACGATCAAGCGCAGTGGAAAGCCATGCTGTGGCAGCAGGGGTTGTCCGTTCATCTGCCATGCCAGCATTACGTCATTGTGCATTGCCTGCGGGAGGCTCAGACTGCGCGCAAAGTGATGAACACTGCCGGCGTCAACACCTTCGTCTGCGCCGTAGAAAACTACTTCACGTGCCTGCGTGTTCACGGATGCTTTTTCAAGCAGATGTTTAAGTGCTATTCCATGCCAGTCGGCGGTACCTACCGCTTCCACCTGCCATGGCTGGCTTGGCCATCTTGGTTCGACGCAGGCACGGCCGTTGCCGGCACACTCAAGCGTGACCCTCTGTGTTCTGCTTATAGACTCGCGGGTCGCCTCCGTAATGATGTCATCCAACTGTAGCTTCAGCGGATTTGCAACCATGCCATCAACAGACAACTGCCAGTCCGATACATTGTGGACCAGCGGAATATCAAAATGGTTGAGCAGATAGTGCGCACCCGCAGGTGTTACATCATGGTGCAGTGTTTCGAGCAAAGTGCCGCAGTTGCGATTGGCGAGAGTCACTTCTGACTGGCTATAGTCCCCGTTGGTGTGCTGCTTGTCTTTTGGAGTAAATATGGGGTTTTGCATTCGCGCACGATCGGCTATTGGGCTTTGTTACGCGTGAATACCGGTTCACTGTCGGTGGACATTTTTTTGTTGTATTTGTAGCCGGCAGTGTCAAAGTCTTTAAGGTCTGCAGGTCTGGTGATGCGGTTATCAATTATATAGCGCGACATCATGCCGCGAGCTTTTTTTGCGAAGAACGATATCAATTTGAATTCGCCGTTTTTCTTGTCCTTAAATACAGGTGATATGGTCTCAACTGACAGCTTCTTTTTGTTGATGACTTTAAAGTACTCATTGGAGGCAAGGTTGATGACAACCGGTTTTTTCATGTTATCCAGCTCTGCATTCAGAACATCGGTAACACTGTCTCCCCAGAAGTGGTAAAGATTCTGGCCGCGCTTGTTAACAAACTTTGTCCCCATCTCGAGACGATACGGAAGCATAAGATCAAGAGGCCTCAATACGCCATACAGACCACTTAATATGCGCAAGTGTTTTTGTGCAAACTTAACATCATTTTTTTTCATAGTCGATGCATCCAGTCCGGTATATACATCTCCCTGGAACGCAAACAGACTTTGCTTTGCGGTTTCCGGCGTCAGTGGCTGCTGCCATTCTTTGAAACGATCAGCGTTAAGTTTTGCGAGTTTATCGCTGATGCTCATCAGCTTGCCGACCTTTGCCGGTGACAATTTTTTCAGCTGATCAATCAGTTCCTGTGAGTCGTCAAGGAACAGCGGTTGGGTGCTGTCATCCACCAGTGGCGGATTTTCGAAGTCGAGTGTTTTTGCTGGAGAAACCAGAATAAGCATGCCGGATTACTCAAAGTTAGTATGGTGGAACATTGACTATATTAAGACTACTTTGCTTGCCGCCCGCTCGCAATGGGTGCTTGCGCCGAAGTACAGATTATCGGGTAGTTTCAAAGAATTTTATCAGAAACAAGGCGTTGCGCACGGTGGGTGCCGGACTGGTGAATTCTTTCGTGTAATGGCACGGAATTTCGTTGGTAGTTTCGGCCCGTGGTGTCGACCAAATTTCGGACAAATACTATAGACGGCTTGAACCGAAAACTTTGATCAGCCGAAAAGTGTCGGCGCTGCGGGTGCTCTACAGGTTTTGCAGCCAGGTGTTTCCCGAAGTGCTGTTACTCGATAGTCGCTGGCGGTTCTTGTTTTTCTACCAGCTCGCGACCTATGCTGGCGTGGAGTTTGTCGTTACTGCTTTCTCCTGCAACAAAACGTTTGTTACCTTCCTTTTGTTACCTTCCTTGAGGCGAGCTATTGCTTTTGTTGCTGAACTCATTTGATTTGTTCGGTAGTGACGTACTGTTGAATACTCTGCTCTCTGGTAGTGGCTTTCAATGTATGACGCGTTGAAACTAAAGTTTGAAACCTTCGGGAGGTTCAAAGTGGCCTTCTCTCCAGATGAGTCGTGTTGGCCCGGGCATTTGTTGTTCTGATTCCGGGTGCTCGGTATCACCAGGGTAGGTGAGTATGCGGCTGCTTTCGGTTTTTATTACCTGTGGTTTGATACGGTATGCGTTGTGGCAGCGAGCATGATCGAGGCACGCCTGTGCGTTGTCGAATTCGTTTAGCGCGATCAGCGTCATAATCTGCGGCGGCGCGAGTACGATGATGCCATCGATATAATCCTGCAGCGCCTGCCTCGGGGTGGTCCACTGACTATCAGTCGCCTCAATGCCGTCGTGCTCGGCAGTTTGTCCATCTGGCAGTGTTGCAACAAAGAATCTTGCATCAAAGCGCTTTTTCATCATGGAAGGTTCGTTCGGAGTGATCCAGCGAGACCAGGTCTGCAGATCAGACGGCTCTAAGCTTACGCCGGTTTCCTCATGGGTTTCTCTGCATGCAGTATCAAACAATGCTGCGGCAAGCTTGTTGTCCAAATCCGGTTCATTGAGTAATTCAGATGCTTTTGCAGGTAATTTGCGCTGGATGCTATCGGCCTGATCCAGATCTTGTTGGTCGACTTTGCCACCCGGAAATACCCATGCGCTGTTCATCACGGTGCGGCTGTTGCCACGACAAAGCAATAGTGTTTCAAGCGTATTTTTGTGGTCACGAAGCAGAATAACGGTAGCCGCATCTGTCGGCTTGTGCAGCAGCTTTTTATCAACCAGTGTATTCATTATTGACGTAACTTGTAGCCGGTTTTAAACATCCACCAGACAATGCCAAGGCAGATCAGCAGAAAGACGATTATCATCATTAAGCTCGTGCCGTGGTTAACGTCTGAGAGTTCAAAAAAACTCCATCGAAATCCGCTGATCAGATAGAGCACCGGATTAAGCAGTGATATTTTCTGCCAAAGCGGCGGCAGCATATCAATGGTGTAGAAACTGCCGCCCAGAAACACCAGTGGTGTTATTACCAACAGCGGGATTAATTGCAGTTTTTCAAAGTTATCTGCCCACATGCCAATAATAAAACCGAACAGTGAAAAAGTGACACAGGTAAGTATAAAAAATGACAACATCCAGAACGGATGAGCAATTTTCAGATCGACAAAAAAGCTTGCGGTTAAAAGAATTATGGTACCTATTATTAGTGATTTGGTTGCAGCGGCACCAACATAGCCGACAATGACTTCAAAAAACGAAATTGGCGCTGACAGTATCTCGTAGATGGTTCCTGTGAACTTGGGAAAATAAATGCCAAATGATGCATTGGAAATGCTTTGCGTCAACAGGGACAACATCATTAACCCGGGTACAATAAATACACCGTATGAAACACCACCTTGCCCATCCACACCGCCTACAGTCTGTATGCGTGAACCGATTGCTGAACCAAATACGACGAAGTACAGGCAGGTAGAGATGACGGGGGAGGCAATGCTCTGCAGCAGAGTGTTTCTGGTTCGCAGCATCTCGCTTTTATAAATAACACTGATGGCTTGCCAGTTCATGATTGTACTTCCGTCTGATCGTGATCTTTATTGACAAGGTTGACAAATATTTCTTCCAGTGAACTCTGCGAGGTATGCAAATCTTTCAGTTGCAGGCCCGCTGCGTTGACTGATTGCAGCAGGGCGGTAATTCCTGTTCGTTCGCTCTTGACATCATAACTGTAAATCAGATGTGTTCCGTTCTCTGTAAGTTGCAGATCGTAGCTTTTGAGATTATCAGGTATTGATGTAATTGCCTGACGTAGCTCAATTGAGAGTTGCTTGCTGCCGAGTTTTTGCATCAGTTCTGCTTTGTCTTCCACCAGCAGCAGTTCACCGTTGTTGATAACACCTACCCGATCGGCAATTTCCTCTGCCTCTTCTATGTAGTGGGTGGTGAGGATGATAGTCACACCGGATTCTCTGAGTTCGCTGACGAGTTGCCACATATCTTTTCGCAGCTCTACATCTACGCCTGCCGTGGGTTCATCGAGGAACAGAATATCGGGTTGGTGTGATAATGCCTTACCGATTAATACGCGGCGTTTCATACCGCCTGACAACATCATTAACGGGGCGTCTTTTTTTTTCCATAGTGAAAGCTGTTTGAGCAGCTTTTCAATATATGTCGGGTCGGGTTTTTTTCCAAACAGGCCGCGGCTGAAGGCAAGGGTGTTTGCAACCTGCTCAAAAGCGCCGAGTGTGAGCTCCTGCGGTACCAGTCCTATCAGGCTGCGTGTTTTGCGATACTGCCTTACATTGTCGTAGCCGCAGACAGTAACGGTGCCGGAGCTCGGTGTGACAATGCCACAAATGCAGGATATCAGTGTGGTCTTGCCGGCCCCGTTCGGGCCGAGCAGGGCAATGATTTCACCGGCCTCAATATCAAGATTGATATTCTTTAGTGCCTGATAACCTGAATCGTAGGTTTTACAGAGATTTTTTATCGAAACAATGGCAGACATGGCGACTTTATTCTTTGATCGGTCGCAGTGTACCCTGTGATACATCTGTCGGCAGAGTTAATGTGTCAGCCTGACCTTGTAGCTGCTACGGCTATTGTAAAACAGATCTGTCACGCGACTGCCAACCGATAACGGATATCCTAAGTGATACTTTATGCCTTTGGACTATCCAGTACTCTGACCTTGCTTGAAAGACTCGGCCGGCTATGCTGTGGTATGGCCGTGAGAGGTGTTGTCATAACCGGCAACGTGTTCTGCAGATTGTTTAGCGTCGATTGCAGCGTTTTTATGCGTTGCTCACTGGCAGCAAGCTTTGCGCGCAAAGTTGCGTCTTCATCGACTTTTTTTTCAACTTCAGACTGACTTGTGTCCCGGTCTGTGATTGGAGTCCTTGCCAAGGACTGCTGTTCCATCACTTTCTCAATAGGAGTTTGTCGGCCCTCTGCGGTGTTTTCCTGAGGCGGTTTAAACGCAATAGGTGCGTGTGTTTCATTCTTTGGTTTTGATTTGTTTTTCTGTTTTTCAGCACTGTTTGCTGCAACACTGATTGAGTGCACATTTCCAGTTGTTGAAGTGGCAGCTGACGTTGTGGTTGCCACTGGTATTTGCAGCGATGCTTCGCTTCCGGCTGCAGGCCGTTTGGCTTTGGCTGCCGTTTGATACTTTGGTGTTGTAGCAGGTACGTTTTTATTTGCCTGAGGGGTTTGTTGGTTTGTTTCTCGTGAAGATTTTACAGCGTGCTGTGCGTGAGTAGTTGCAAGCGCTGAGACTGCCGATCCGGTAACTGCGGTCTTTATCTCTTTGCTACTGGCGGGTGAAGCGACTCCGCCGGCCTGGCTGGCCATAACCGGGGCGTCGATGGCTTGCGCTGTTTGACCTGATCCGGTGCTGCCATTCAGCTTCGAGGTTTCAGGCTGTGAGCTGCTGGTCTGTGGTGACCCGTTGTGGTGTTTCGACTTACTGCGTTTTGCAGACGGGGCGTTAAAAACCCGTTCGACTATTAACCACCAGGCGAAAATTGATAATAGCAATATCAGTGTCGCGCCAAGTAGCGGCGTTGGGATAAGTTCAAGCATGCGGAATCCATTAGCGGTGGACGTATGAGGGATGATACCGCTGTCGAGTCGTGTTGCGATGAGTTGAACCGGATTGTAACCAGACGACTGTGATCTTTGCTGTCGGGCAATGTATGTAAAACCAATTTGTCTTACACAAGTTGTTTTAGATTGCTATGAATCTGCGTTTATGGCTGTCTGGCCAGATGGTTTGCTACACGCTTACGAGCGCCGGCTCACGTTAACTGTATGTCATTAATTAATGGTAATACCGATAATTGTAAGGCCGCTTTACCTGAAGTTATTCAAGGCCTGCCTTTATTACCGGTATTTCTGTTTCCTGATGTTCCTGAGTTAACAGTTCTTGCGCTTGAGCTTTTTGAATTACCGGATGTTCGTCGCCGCGCGCTGACCTTACCTGCCGTTGCTTTAGCGCTTTTGCTGTTTGCAGAGTTGCCTTCACGAGGTGGCAAGCCTGTGTGTTGCGTTAACACCGTTCCGGCGTCAGGCTTGTTGTTGCGGTTTTTCTTTCTATGCGCCCGATAGCTACCGGGTTCCGGTTGCCAGTGTGGTATCAGATGTTTTTTGCCATTACCAATTAAATCAGCGCGTCCCATACTTTTTAGTGCTTCACGAAGCATTGGCCAGTTATCCGGATCGTGGTAGCGCAGAAAGGCCTTATGCAGACGACGCTGGCTGGTTTTCTTTGCGATCGGTACACCGTCACTGTCACGGGCTACTTTGGCCAGCGGGTTTTTACCGGAATGATACATGGCGGTAGCTGTTGCCATCGGTGAAGGGTAGAAGTTCTGTACCTGATCTGCACGAAAGCCGTTTTTCTTCAGCCACAGTGCAAGGTTCATCATATCTTCATCGGTGGTACCCGGGTGTGCAGCGATGAAGTACGGTATCAGGTATTGTTCCTTGCCGGCTTTTTTCGAATATTTCTCAAACAACTGTTTGAATTTTTCGTAAGTGCCGATACCGGGTTTCATCATTTTATCGAGTGGGCCACGCTCGGTGTGCTCCGGTGCGATTTTCAGATAGCCACCCACATGGTGAGTCACGAGTTCTTCAACGTATTCCGGTGATTCAACGGCGAGGTCATAGCGCAGACCGGAGCCGATCAATACCTTTTTAACACCCGGCAGTTCTCTTGCTCGACGATACAGTTTTATCAGTGAGGAGTGATCAGTGTCGAGGTTAGGGCAGATACCCGGATAGACGCAGGAAGGCTTACGGCAGGCAGACTCAATAGTTTTTGATTTGCATGCAAGCCGGTACATGTTGGCAGTCGGGCCACCCAGGTCCGATACCACGCCGGTAAAGCCCGGCACTGTATCGCGCATGGCTTCAATTTCGCGAATGACAGAGTCTTCTGAGCGGCTTTGGATGATTCTGCCTTCGTGTTCGGTGATCGAACAAAATGTGCAGCCACCAAAGCAGCCTCGCATAATATTTACTGAAAAACGGATCATTTCATAAGCGGGTATGCGTGCATCACCATAGACCGGATGAGGGACTCGTGCATAGGGCAGATCGAACACATAGTCCATCTCTTCGGTACTTAGTGGTATGGGTGGTGTGTTGAGCCAGAGTTCACGGTTGCCGTGTTTTTGAATTAAGACACGTGCATTGCCAGGGTTGGTTTCAAGATGCAGTATTCTGTTTGCATGTGCATAAAGAACCGGATCTTTTCTAACCTGTTCATAGTCCGGCAGACGAATGGCTGCCCGGTTTCTGAGTTCGGTGTTGCGTTGAATGCGCTGATCTTTAGTGAGGTCTGATTTTTTCTTAAAGGTCAGTGCAATTCCGTTGTCTTTTGTTTCTTTGCCTGTCGATTGAGAAACAGCTTTAGAAGCAGTGGTCTTCTGTTGGTCGTCAGTAGATTCATAGGGGTTGATGTGTTTATCAATTTTTCCCGGTGTATCTATGCTGCTTGAATCGATAATCTGCAGATCTTCAGGCAAGGTACTGGTCATAAAGGCAGTGCCGCGAACATCTTTGATATCTTTTATAGATTCCCCTGCAGCGACGCGATGCGCGATTTCAATCAATGCGCGCTCTGCGTTGCCGTATAGAAGAATGTCTGCCTTGGCATCAACCAGGATTGATCGTCTGATTTTATCCTGCCAATAATCATAGTGTGCAATACGCCTGAGGGAGGCTTCTATACCACCGATAACGATTTGAGAGTCTTTGTAAGCTT
Source organism: uncultured Granulosicoccaceae bacterium (assembly GCA_964550655.1). Lineage (GTDB taxonomy): Bacteria > Pseudomonadota > Gammaproteobacteria > Granulosicoccales > Granulosicoccaceae. The sequence continues at coordinate 3,692 of CAZKAQ010000040.1, read as the reverse complement.
CGCGACATCGCTGGGCGTAAACCAGTGAACAGCGATCCGGTCGCTGGCCACCTACATCGTCAGGAGAATAGGCATCGTCGCTGCGGACTTTTCTATCCGCTGTGTAGCGGTTGATCATAGAGTCCATGTTGCCGGCGGTGACACCAAAAAAAAGATTCGGTTTTCCGAGTGCCTTGAACGGCTCTGCGCTATCCCATTTTGGTTGTGCAATAATGCCAACTCTGAATCCCTGTGCCTCCAGCAGTCGACCGATTATGGCCATGCCAAAGCTCGGGTGATCTACGTAGGCATCGCCCGTGACAATGATGATGTCACAGCTGTCCCAGCCGAGGCTGTCCATCTCTGCGCGTGACATCGGCAGAAAAGGAGCATTACCGAAGCACTCAGCCCAGTAGCGTGGGTAGGAATACAGTTCTCGTGCTTTATTGGTTTGGGGTGTTGGCATGAGGTCTCGTTGCGCCAGTTGGGGGAGCGGCGCATCTGTACCTGCCATTGTACAGGAATGCTGGAGAGTCAGGCTGGCGGTATTACCAAATTGAGGGGTAGCTTGCGACCCGGCAGGCAACGAGGCTGTTGTCACTATAAAAGCGTAACCGGCGATGCTTTCTATCGCAGGATTTGTGCGATCAATTGTGTATGAGCTGTTCGCTGTGAGTGCGTCTTTGACGGACGTTAATTCAGATGGTGGGGTTCGAGTAAATGCCGTGTCATTCGGATTGCGTCTTCTTTGTGCTGGTAGTAACCGGGCACGACTTCGGTTTCATGGTAGCCGCGCTGGCTATAGAATCTTCTCGCAAATTCGTTGCTCTTACGTACCTCAAGCTGGCAATGTTCAACACCGGCGGTAATCGCACACTGTTCAAGCCACATCAGGAGTTTGTGGCCAATGCCCAGTGAACGCCAACTTGCATCAACGCCAAGCAGGTTCAGATGGGCCTTGCTGAAACCGTAGTACATGATGCCGAAACCGATCACAATATCGTCGTGTTTTGCGGTAACCACGTTGATATCCGGCGACAGGATGCAGCGCCCGATTCGCTCAGGTGTCCAGTTCCATTGCAGACCATGCTCGATAATGTCACGCGACATGGTAGCGATGCTGTAAGCATCATTAACATGTGCCAGTGAGATATCAGTTTGTCTGGTGTTCATTGAGTAGTCGCTAAATTTAAAGTGTCGGCGTCACGTTGAATGTGTTGCTTCTAATTGTTAGCGACGGTCACAGACTCAAATTTGACGGAATTAGTGAATCAGTTCAAATATTTTTGCAGTAATTAGCCGGTTTGTTGTCACTTGTGCTGTATTTCTGCGATGCGAACAGATTTCACGTTGGTGACATACAAGCTCCGTAAAATTGATCTGTTGTGACCCAAACGCACAGATCCGATCTATTGCCGACGAAATAAGGTGACACCCATCGCTAAACAACTGCCAACACATTGACGCATAATTCTCAATTTTGTTACATTCCCGATAACTTGGCCTCGCTCAGGCGTGGCATCGTGATACGGAGTGAAATCAATGAAAAACTGCATTGCTCGAATTGTACTTATCGGCGCTGCCATCTTTTCGATGTCATCGGTGGCCTATGCCGGAAAGTTTGGTGTACGGGTTCTCGATGCCAATACCGGGCTGCCTGTCGCCAACGCATCAGTGTGTCTTGGAACCGTAGCTGACAGAAGCTTATATGGCACAGGAGTGACTACCTACGCTGGTATCGCTCTATATGACAATGTGCCTTCCACATCAGTACTGATAACAGTCTCTAAAAAGAACTATCGTGGAATTGCCTTGAGTAACCCGGCTACTGATGAAAATGTGATCGCAGATGTTCTTGTGACCGAAGGCATTTCCAGTCGCAAGTGTCGCGCACTTAAGTTTGTTGATTTGAAACCCGGTATTACGTTTGGTAACGATAAAGATGACTGGCCATTGGAAATCACCGCGCTTTCTTATTTCCCGAGTGGCAACGATGGTCTCGCTTTTCTGTCTTACAGCAAAGGCAAGCCAACACACTATCGTATAAGCACTGATCCGGAATTCAAAAATGTTGAATGGCTGCCATACAGTGATGTTTTCCAGTTCTCGCCTACCAGTGACGATATTGGTAAAGAAAAGCTGTATTTTCAGTTGCGAAAAGAGATAGCTGCCAGCGGTGGTGTTATAGAGGCATTATCTGTAGTGACCAGCCAGCCGGTAAATTTGTAGTCGCCTGGAACGCGCTTTACCTGTAATAAAAAGGGGTTTGATCTTTGATATAGATCAGGCCCTTTTTTTGGTCTTATAGCGTGTTTAGATAAGACACTGTAGTAAGGCATACATGATCCAGCTACCAGTGACTGTGTATCACACAGAGAATTTTAGCTGGAAGTTTTAAGCGACTCGATTTCTTCCGGCGACAACGTGCGAGCATCAGATTCCATCATCAGCGGGATGCCGTCTTTGATCGGGTAGGCAAGGCCCGCTTGTTTACTCCACAGTTCGTTATCTATTTGTACCAGTTTTCCTTTGGTGACGGGGCATACCAGTATGTCGAGTATTCTTCTGTCGAGTTTCACGTTGGTGTGTCCATAAGCTTGGGTTCTTAGTCTGAATTATGCATCAAACGCCGAGTCGCTGTTTGAGTTCTGTGCTGGTTGTAGTGTACTGCAAATGAACCGGCTTTTCCGGCCTTAGCGTTGCTGCTGCTGCAAAGGCGGCAAGCGTTGCTTCATGAAAGCCACATAGTATCAGTTTTCTTTTTGCCGGATAGGTGTTGATATCACCGACCGCATAGACGCCCTGTGTGTTTGACTCGAAATTGGCTGTGTCCACGGCCACGTGTCTGGCGGTGGTATTGATACCCCAGGATTCAAGATCACTTTGCTTTGGAGAATTTCCCTGCCTTACCAGCAGTAGATCAACGGGGTGTTCAGTGGTGTTATCAGCACCTTGTTGTACAACAAGGTGCTCAATCTGACTGCTCGCGTTATAGTCGATCAGCTTGCCTTTGATTTGTTGTATTGAATTTCTGTCAGTCAGTGTGGCTAGTTCTGCAAGGCTTTGTTCACTTGCTTCAAGTCTTCTCTTGCGATGCAGGAACAATACACTGGCCGCATGTTCACTGGCATGTAATACGCTGTCAACAGCAGATTGTGCATCACCAATCACCGCCACAGATTTTCCTTTCAGTTGCCTCTCTGATAAACCGGAATAGTGAACTTGTGATCCTTCAAATTTACTGATGCCATCTGTTCTGAGTTTCACCGGAGTGAATGCACCGGCGCCGGTACAGAGAAAAACCAGTCTGGCTGTGAAAGTTGATCCGCCCGCTGTGGATGCACTATAGCCGTATTCATCTTTTTCAAGATGTTCAATGGTCTGGTTGTAGTGTATGTCACTGTTGAAGGGCTTAATCTGCTGTTGCAGTTGTTCGATAAGACCTGCTGCGGTGGTGTAGGCCGTGCCCGGTATGTCGTAGATAGGCTTGTCGGCGTACAGCTCAGTGCACTGACCGCCCGGCTTATCGAGTGCCTCGACAATGCAATAGTCAATGCCCAGTAGTCCAAGCTCGAATGCCTGAAACAACCCGACCGGACCAGCGCCGATAATCAATGCCTCGGTTTTGATGTTCAATAGGTTTGTTCCGGCTGTGGATCTCTAGCCTGCATTATTCATGAGGCGACCTGTGGATTTAGCTCTTATGTCTTTAT
>CAZKAQ010000039.1:8993-28406 GCA_964550655.1 uncultured Granulosicoccaceae bacterium | reverse complement strand
ACTTACAAAATATTTGCCCGAAATTTTTGCCAGCGCCACCAGTTTAACAAAACAGGCTATAGCGGCGCAGACTCCCGGCCCGATTCAGGCTGGATATTGAAACATAAACTCAAAATCAACGATACCTTCCGCTTCAGCGTAGTCTGATCTGCTGCCGGGTATTTTTAATCATTGCCATTTTTGTCTTCGAGTTTACGTTTCACACGCTTGAGAAAAACCCGCATTTCCTTACCGGCCTGCAGGTCACCATTTGAGTCAGCGACTGCAATACCTGATTCATAGGCACTGGCAGCATTGCGATAATCTTCCGTATCGAAATAGCAGCGCCCGAGCAGTTTCCACGCCGCACTATATTGATTGTCGTGCTCCACTGCCTTGCGGAGATGTTCTACGGCATCGCTCTGACGATCAGCTGATACACAGGCATTCGCCAGAGAGTATCTCAGCAGTGCGTTATCCGGCCCTTTTTCGAGCATTTTTTCAAAAGTTTCGATCGTCGCCATTGCTACTTCCTTTGTGCCACCAGATATGATTGATTGCGAAAGCCACTGGAAAGTGTACCTGTCTTTCCCTGATCACTGAAAGCAAGTACTTTAAGTGTACTAAACAGTGTCAGTAGCTCATTCGATGCAAGCAGATAATCAGGATTGGATGGACCTTCATCGCAATTAACCTTGTCACGGATAAATGTCTGATAGAACAGTAATCCTTTCGATCGCAGAGCAGCTGCCAGGGCATCGCAAATGTTTCGATCAAGATATCTTGATACAACAATAACGTCATAGTTCACCTGCTGCATCAGCAAACTGTCAATTGCCGCACAGCGCGTAGTAACAAGCGGGTTCTGCCATTGATTTATGCGTTCAACAGCGACTGAAGAGATATCTGTCGCAGTCACGTTTAAATGATGTTCTGCAAGAAAAAGCGTGTTACCACCGAGACCGCAGGCAACATCCAGTGCAGTTCCGCTCGGCGGCAGAAGGTGCTGAAACTCAACCAGTACTTCACAGGCAGCAGGGATGACATCGGGATCAGTCTTGGTGTAGATGCGATCCCATTTTTCTTTCGCATGCTTATCCGCAACTGACATTATCTCACTCATGACAAATGTACAGCGCCCTATTTTCGCCAGAAGTGCGGTGTCAAAAGTACAAGCAGAGTAAAGATCTCCAGACGACCGAGCAACATGGCAAAACAAAGAACACCCAGTTGCAATCCATTGAGTGAGCTGTAATTGGAGCCGACATCCCCCAGACCCGGGCCAAGATTATTGAGGCAGGCCACCACTGCAGAGAATGCTGTCTCCTGATCGAGGCCTGTTGCCATTAAAATCAAAAGTAGTAACGCAAGAATAATTACGTAGGCTGCAAAAAATCCCCACACCGCATCGATTACTCTGGGCGGAATTGACTTTCGCCCCACCTTCACCGGCAACACAGCATGAGGATGAACCATACGCACAAGCTCACGTACACCTTGTTTGATCAATAGTAAGACACGTATTACTTTCATGCCGCCACCGGTTGAGCCTGCACATCCACCGACAAAGCTTGCGAACAATAACAGCACTGGAAGAAAGCCAGGCCAGTTAAAATATTCGGCGGTAGTAAATCCGGTAGTCGTGGCAATAGACACCACCTGAAACACACCACTGAAGAAAGAGTCTCCTATACCGACCGTGCCGGTAGCATAGAGATAACTGACTGTCACTAATGCCAGAAAAAATATGATGCCGACATAGGTTTTAAACTCTGCATCATCAATATAAGCACCCAGAGACATTGATCGAAGTGCGATGTAATGCAGCGCAAAGTTGACTCCGGAAATAAACATGAAGACTACCGCCACCATTTCAATGGCACTACTCTGAAAGTAACCCATGCTTGCGTCGTGCGTGGAAAACCCACCGATAGCAACTGTTGAAAAGCTATGACCAATGGCATCAAAAACAGACATACCTGCAGCCCAATAGGAAATCATGCAGGCAATGGTTAGTCCCAGATAGATGTACCAGAGAAGCTTGGCAGTGTCTGCAACACGCGGTGCTATCTTTTCTTTTTGCGGGCCGGAGGTTTCAGCTTTAAACAACTGCATGCCACCCACACCTAACAGCGGTAAAATGGCAACAGCCAGAACAATAATCCCCATCCCACCAAGCCATTGCACCAGCTGACGGTAAAGCAGAATTGCCGGCGGCAAACTATCAAGCCCTACAATTACCGTCGCACCCGTTGTGGTAAAACCCGACATTGATTCAAACAGACTTTGCGCAATACTCAGATTCACCTGTTCATCCAGATACAAGGGAATAGCGCCAAACACCCCGAGAACAGTCCAGAACATCACAACAATCACGTAACCGTCGGTCAGTTTTAATGGAGACTGGTGGCGGCGCAACGGCAGGAAAGTCGCAAGACCAATAGTAAGCGTCACGACAAATGCAACAAAAAAAGACTGCGCAGAGCCATCACCGTAATACAGTGACACAAGCCCCGGTATAAACATTGTCAGGCTGAACACAGACAGCAACAGGCCCAGCACTTTTAATACAATAAGAACCTGCATTAGCTGGTGAGTCCGAAGATCATGGAATAACAGTTACTCATATCCAGCCTGTATATTTATAGAAGCACTGCTGCGGATTAGCTCAGATGTGACATAAGATTTTTTTCCGGTGTCGGCCAGACACACTGACAATGTAGAAGACATAACTCGTTACCTTAAAACACTCTTAACCCAGGCTAAGCGCCAATTGATCGGTCACTGAAAATGCAGACTAGTAGGTGATACCCACCTGAAAAAGATCTTCCACCGCAGGTATCAGGTTTTTATCAGCAACAAATACAATCACGTGATCTTCAGCTTCGATCTCAAGCTCGTTATCACCAATAATAACCTGATTGCCTCGCACCACTGCACCAATAGTTATCCCTTCTCCGAGCGCCAGCTCAGATATTTTTCTGCCGACAACTTCTGAAGAATCTTTATCACCATGAGCAATCGCTTCGAGTGCTTCTGCAGTACCACGGCGCAGTGAATGCACTGCCACAACATCACCACGGCGAACATGTCGCAACAGAGCGCCAATTGTCACATTATGCGGCGAGATCGCAACATCTATAAAGCCACGCTCAACCAGATCAACATAGGCTGGGCGGTTGATCAGTGACATAACACTTCTCGCCCCCATTTTTCGGGCCACCATAGCCGAGAGAATGTTCGCCTCATCGTCATTGGTCAGTGCACAGAAGAGATCCATTGAGCTGATATTCTCCTCGAGCAATAAGTCCTGATCAGCTACATCACCACACAATACCAGCGAGCTATCTAAAGACTCGCCGAGTTCTACCGCTCTGTTCGGATCTTTCTCAACAATTTTTACCCGGTACTTATTCTCGAGCTTTTTAGCGAGCGCCATACCGATGTTTCCACCTCCTGCAATCATAACAAGCCTTGAAGGTTTATCCGGTTGGTGGAATTGCTCCATGATCGATACCGTGTGACCTTTGGCTGCAATATAAAAAACAATATCACCTTCAATGATAACTACATCTTCACCTGTCAAAGGCTCATTATCACGAAAGATCGCAGCGATACAAACACTGACATTCGGAATAGAGTCATGTATTGCGCTAACAGGCTTGCCTGTCATGGGCGCTGAAGCTTCGGAAATAACACCTACTAATCGCACTCGACCATCAGCAAAATCTACAACCTGCAAGGCACCCGGGTGCTGTATTATTCTTTCTATATGATCCGTTACAAGACGCTCCGGGCTGATCAGAACATCAATTGGAATGTGTTTTTTCTTAAATAAGGAATTTTTTTCTTTGAGGTATTCCTGCGATCGTATACGTGCAATTCTACTGGTCGTTTTGAATAATGTATAAGCAATCTGACAGGCGATCATGTTAGTTTCATCGCTGCTGGTTGCAGCGATAATCATGTCAGCATCTTCAGCACCAGCCTGTCGCAGTATGTTAGGGTGCGCCGCGTGGCCATAAACGGTATTCAGATCAATACGACTCTGTAGCTCCTGAAGAGTATTCAGATTTGTATCGACCAAAGTAACATCGTTATTCTCATGCGCGAGATTCTGGGCAACAGTGGAACCTACCTGACCTGCACCAAGTACAATAATTTTCAAGAATTCACCTTAATGTTTGCCAGTCGGTTAAAAAGCTTAAAATAGTAAACCGGGCTATTATTAATCGCGCTTGCGACCCGCTTGAATACCGACACTGCGTAACTTGCGGTACAGATGTGTTCGCTCCATACCGACAATACGCGCCAGCTCTACAATATTGCCATCAACCCGGCCCAGTTGACGCTGCAGGTACATTCGTTCAAATGCAGTGCGGGCCTCTCGCAAAGGTACGTTGAGAGGAATACGCATTGTATCACCAGCCGCCTCGTCACCAGTATCAGATTCACTGCGAGTCAGGTTTTCAATTTCTGCGACGTCAATCTCGACTTCATCACCCAGTATCAATAAACGTTGCACAACATTGATCAACTCGAGCACATTACCCGGCCAATCCTTGTTTCGCAGATGATTTTGTGCTGCAACTGTAAAGTGACGATAAGTCATTCCCTCCTGCTCAACAAAGCGATCGACATAATATCTCAACAACGCTGGCACATCTTCGCGATGCTCTCTGAGCGGCCGGGTATTCATAACCAACACTGAAAGCCTGTAGTAAAGTAATTCGTTAAATTGCCCTTGTGCAAGCAAGACTGATAAATCCACCGTGCTGGTCGCCACAACTCGCGCATTGAAAGGTACGGTTTTATCCAGACCACGGTTCAAGACACCTTTTTCCAGCACATCAAGCAATAACGACTGCCCGGCACGAGATAGCTCTTCAACATCGACAAGGCACAAGGTGCCGCCTCTGGCTGATTCAAGATAGCCCGGGCTGTTGGCATCGCCAAGCAGATCGCGATCAGTACCTGACTCTGACAAACTATCACACCGCAACTGCAAAAACGGCTCGGACGCTCGACTACTCGCGTAGTGCACCTGCTGTGCGATAAGTTGCTTGCCAGTCGCGCGTTCACCTTGAATTAAAACACCTGTTTCATTATTTGCAGCGGACTTCTCTATCGTTTCACGTAAGCCGGTTATATAGTCACTACTACCAACAAGCTGGGGGATTTTGCGATTCCGATCCGAACCTGCAGCCGTAGTAGTTATATTAAACGAGCTAATCGCCTTCTCTACACTTAACAGTAATCTCGCGAGGGACAACGGCTTTTCTATAAAGTCCACCGCGCCCAGGCGCGTCGCTTCGACCGCAGTTTCCACAGTAGCGTGACCGGATATCATCACCACCGGGAATTTTAATGGACCCTGATCACACCACTCTTTCAACAGACTGACGCCATCCTGCTCAGGCATCCAGATATCCAGTAATACCAGATCCGGTACTCGCTCCTGAATCGCTTCACGCGCAGTTTTGACGTCCTCGGCTACAACAACTGCATAACCTTCATCTTCAAGTATCTCTCGTACCAGATCGCGAATATCCGGTTCATCATCAACAACCATTACCAATGACTGGCTCATGCAGCATCTCCGTGTAGATGTGATTGTCTGAAAGAAACAGGAAACCTTAATATGATCCGTCCGCCACCGTATGGTGGCTTACCATCACCATTCTCGGCGCGTACTGTGCCGCCGTGCTCTTCGACAATTTTCTTAACTATAGCGAGGCCGAGGCCGGTGCCCTTGATTTTAGTGGTAACGTAGGGCTCAAACAATCTTTCACGCACCTCGGCAGCGAATCCCGGTCCGTTATCTTCAAAGACAAACTCGATAGATTCTATTGTACGATCAGTCACCAGCCGGGTGCTGATCGAAAGCTTTTGCTGACCGCCATCAGTGGATGCTTCAAAGGCATTTTTTATAACATTGTGAAGCACCTGCCGGAGCCGGTTCGGATCACACTGCAAGGCAGGTATAGACCGATCGAGCGCCAGACTTATATTATCTGTATCTCCATCTTCGCGATATAACCAGCAGATTTCGTTAATGAGATCATTTGGATTAATAGCGATGAAGTCAGTCTGTGGTGTAGAAGCATACTCTGCAAAAGCTTTCACCATTGATTTCATAGACTCTACTTGCTGAACTATGGTATCGGTTAACCTTTTAAGCACCACCGAATCATCGCCTTGCAGCTTACTGGCATACTTATGTTGCAATCGTTCGGCAGAAAGCTGAATCGGTGTCAGCGGGTTTTTGATTTCATGAGCAAGTCTTCTCGCCACTTCACTCCAGGCAGCATTACGTTGCGCCTCGACTACTTCACTGAAGTCATCGAAGACCAGAACATGTCCCGACTGACCTGCTCCATCTCCTTGTATTTTTGCACCTCGACAAGTTACCAGAGTCTGCTCATTGCTATGAATTAAGTCGAGTTCAATACTCCAGTCGGGTTGATCGGAGTTTAACATTGGCGTTATGCCATTAAAAAACTGAGGCAACAAACTGTCTCGCGGCAATTCGGAAACGTCTAGTGTCTCTATATTGTGATCTGCTATATGTAGAATCTGAGCAGCACTTTCATTGCAGGTACGTATGTGCTGATTTTCATCCAGTGTAATTACACCGGATGAAATTCGACTCAACACCAGCTCAAGGTATGAACGTTGTTCTTCTACCAGCTTCTGACTGCTGGAAGCACTGGCTCTGGCGGCTTCGATTTTATCCGTCATATCATTGAAAGAGTTAACCAGGTAACCAAGCTCATCACGCCCTGAAGTATGCAATCGGGTGGAGTAATCACCAGCTGCAACGAGGCGCGTACCTTCGACCAGGTCGTGTACTGGCACCATCAATCGGCGCGCTGCATAAAATGCTACCCAGACTGCCATCATAAGGCTCAGAAACACAGCCAGAGTCAGAGTTGCTATAGAGCTTTGCTTTAACGGTTCACGCAGATAAGTCAGCTGGCGGTAGTTTCTAAAGCTCTCCTGAACATTGGCTGCGAGTACGCTTGAACTCCGTGGTATCGGATAAGTGGCATACAACACCGAGATACCCTGTACCGGGTTTGACGAAAACACCGGCACTACCGAACGAATCTGAAGATCTCCACCAAGCAGCGGATCGAGACTTAAATACGGCTCACCGCGCTGTGCACGGGAGATGATGTCATTCGCAGGCCTGTCAGGAGACACGTTGACGCTTCCTGAAAAAGCCGTTGTTGCGATGACGCGATTGTCAGCGCCGATCAACGTCAGCTCAGACGCTTCCGCTTCAATACCTACATCATTGAGTACAAGCACGGCGAGCTCGGCTGGCACATCACTTAATTGATCAGCAATTTCAACAGCTGACTTTTGTCTGGCTCGCATATAAACATTGAGTGAATCGCGACTTAAGCCAATCGCATCATCCAGCGCACGCTCAACTTCAACATCAAACCAGCTATCTATGTTGGAACGTAAAAATTTAATTGAAAACGAATACACCAGCGCCATAGGCATCAAGGCCATCACGACCAGCATAATGACAAGCTTCAAGGTCAGACGTGAGCCGGATACATGCTGTTGCAGATCGACAATTAAACGCCAGACACTGGCAAGAATAAGCACACCGATCAGTGCCAGTGCGGTAGCGGTCAGGAGCATTAGCCAGTGATAAGACTGACCGAAACTGTCAAGATGCTCACCGGTGTTGGCAACGAAATAAAGCGCGCATACCAAAAAAACAAACAGTGCCACCATCAGCCACAGACTGTTGGCAAGCCTTCTGATTAATTGAGCGACCATTGAAACTCCTCGCTCTGTAAATCCCAGTCGTTCGAGACCACAGCACGCGCCGCCAACGGCCCCGGAAGCCGGCTACTATCGAGTGATAGATTTATGCTTACGGTGTAGCGCTTTGCATCGTTGAGCCCGGTAGCATTAATCAAGGCATAACGATTAATCTGACCCAGTATGCGCAAAGCGGCACCAAGACTTCGGGTGTTCTGACTTTCACCCGTCTGCAGATTTTCAACACGAAAATGGCGCGTCAACTCGTAAAAATAGAGTTTGTAACTCAATCTACGCTGCACCACCGGTGAGTCCAGCCACCAGCGGCGATTGCGCACAACCATCACTTCAACCAGAAAGTGCAGCTCAACACCGTTTAACAAGGCTTTTTCGGGCTCCTCTCCGATCTCGACTTTGGCAAAAGCATCGAGGTAGTAGACACCGTCATCCAGATAAGTGCTGGCACTTTCGAAACGCGTACCGGAGGCGCTGGCTTGCGCGCTCAGGCAAAGACAGCATATAGCCGGCAATAAAAGCCAGAATCTGACGTCGGTGAAAATCAGCGATGGACGCTTGCTAAACATGATTAATCAGACGTCAACGCTTCGTGAGTTTTGCATAGTAGAAACCATCTGCCAGATGCTGACCCGGAAAAATCTGTCGTCCACGGGACGTGGCGATACCCCATTCTGCCTCAATCGGCACTTCAATGGCGTCCGCAACAGATGCCAGGAATTTTTCCACACACTCTTCATTTTCCTGTTTTAACACAGAACAGGTCGCATAGATTAACCGGCCGCCGGGTTTGAGCAATGGCCACAGGGCCTTCAGCAACGAGAATTGCTGCCGCGCAAGCGCAGCAATGTCGGATTCCCGGCGAAGCAGGCGGATGTCCGGGTGCCGGCGCAACGCACCCAGGGCAGAACAGGGCGCATCCAGCAGAATAGCGTTGTAAGGCACACCATCCCACCAGGCTTGCGGCTCAGTGGCATCTGCGCAGAGTATTTTTGCATCTAAATTGAGTCGATTGAGGTTCTGGCTGACACGCCGCAGACGTTTTTGATCATCATCAAGGCAATGGAGTTCGATTTGCGGCTCGATTTCGAGCAGGTGGCAGGATTTTCCACCCGGAGCCGCGCAGGCATCAAGCACTCGCTCACCGGGTTGAGGTGCGAGCAATAGAGCCGCCAGTTGAGCCGCCTGATCCTGAACCGAAAATTCCCCTTCGGCAAAACCCGGCAGAGATGTAACCGGCGGCGCATCTTCGAGCCGACAACCTTGTGCTGAGAACTCACACGCCTGCAGCGCTAAACCTGCCTGTTCGAATTTTTCAGTCAGCTTCTGCCGATCAGTGACTTTTACGTTGACGCGCAGTGTAAGCGGTGCTCTGATATTCACGGCTGTAAAAATCTGACTCGCCTGCCCGAGCCAGTCTTTAGTAAAGCGATCGGACATCCACTCGGGTAGAGAGTGCGGATTCTTCTGCGCCGCCTTGTCCAGCAGTTCGTCCTGTCGGCGCAGGAAGTTTCTAAGCGTCGCATTGACCAGACCTTTAGCCCAGTTCTTTTTAATCTTCTGAGTCAAACTGACGTAGGTGCTGGTTACTGCATAGTCCGGTGTACTCAGGAAGGCTATTTCATAAAGCGCGAGCCACAACAACATACGTACATCGGTGTCTTTATTGCGCAACGGCTTTTGCAATAACTCGCCGATGATTACCTCTAATCTGCCATAGTTGCGACACACCCCGAAAGCCAACTCCTGAAGCATCGCAGCTTCACGCGCTTCGAGATCAACTTGTGCGGCAGGCAATAACTCTGATAACGATTTTCCATCATGAACCAATGATGTAAGAAGTCTGACAGCCAGTTTACGAACATCGGTATCAGCCAAGCGACGTCCCTGCAGGAATAGTGCGGCTGTTTAAAAATTGACTTACAGGCATAGCTTTCTTACCGGGTGGCTGCAGGGTAAGTAATCGCAACAAACCGTCCCCGGTTGCGACATCTATAAATCCCTCAGATGAGACTACCTGGCCGGGTTTATAGTCACCTGTATGGTTCTCTGGCAAAGAATCAATACTGGACTCCCATACTCTTATGACTTCACCCGCCAGTGTAGTCTGAGCAACAGGCCAAGCGTTGAAAGCACAGACCCTGCGGTGCAACTGAAGTGCAGACTGAGACCAGTCAATAATCGCTTCTGATTTTTGCAGCTTGGCAGCATAACAGGTATCTGCTTCAGATTGTTTTTGCGGGTTCAGTTTAGCCTGATGCAATAGCTCAAGTGTTTTCATCAAAGCATCACTGCCTATAGCTGCCAGCGTATCGTGAAGTTCAGCACCGGTCGTGTCACGCTCAATACTACATTCAACTTTATACAGCATATCACCTGTGTCGAGGCCTTCAGCCATCTGCATAATAGTCACACCCGACTGCGAATCACCTTGTTCAATAGCACGTTGAATCGGAGCCGCTCCGCGCCACCTCGGTAAAAGTGATGCGTGAATGTTCAGACATCCATGAACCGGTGTCTGAAGAATATCAAGTGGTAAAATCTGACCGAATGCGGCAACTACCATTAAATCCGGCTGATAACTTTGCAACAGCTTAAGTTGATCAGCATCACGCATACTTTGTGGTTGCTCGACTTTTATATCGTGTTCCAGGGCCAGTGTTTTTACCGGGCTAAACTGTACACGACGACCTCGCCCGGCACGCCGATCCGGCTGCGTATAAACCGCCACCACGTTGTATCCCGCTGCAATTAACGAGGCCAGTGCAGGCACCGCGAAGTCAGGAGTGCCGGCGTAGACAATTCGGAAATCTTCCGGCTTCATTTAATCAGGTTAACTGTAAGCACGTTATTCACTTGAACGTTCAGGGATCACTGGCAGACAGACGACTATTCTTTTTCGTGCTTTAACATTTTCTTTTTGATCCGTCGCCGCTTTAGTGCCGACAGATAATCGACAAACAATTTACCATCGAGATGATCAATCTCATGCTGAACACAAACGGCGAGTAACCCTTCGGCCTCCATTTCGTAGGGATTACCTTCAGCATCAATTGCCGCGAACTTAATATGCTCTTCACGCTCCACCTGCTCGTAGATTCCCGGAATCGATAAACACCCTTCCTCATGCTGAGCACGACCCTCAGCGACGATAATTTCAGGATTGATAAGCGTCAGCGGCTCGTTACCCTTTTCAGATACATCGATCACCACAATGCGCTGGTGCACATTGACCTGCGTTGCAGCCAGACCGATGCCGGGTGCGGCGTACATGGTTTCAAACATATCATCAACCAGTGAACGCGTGTTGGCGTCGATGTCGGTCACCGGGCTGGCAGTTCGACGCAAGCGGTCATCAGGGAAGATCAGTATGTCAAGGTTGGCCATTTACTTACATTGTGCTCGTATACAGAGCGCATAGTGTAAGCAGTAGCGCGAGCATATCAAAGCCACAACGCAAAATTTTCAGTTTGCAGGCGCCAGCCCTGCAGGATGCCGACGCGGTTGTGTCAAAAAGACAATCCTGCGGGCCGGTTTAACCGATAGCAGTCGCCTCTGTCGGTAAATTGACCGAATATCAGTCAGGTTAAGCGTGGCAATTTGCAAATGTAAGACTCATCTGCGTCTGTTTGGCATTCTTTTTGGTTTGTTTCTCGTGTCCATACGTGCGTCGACGGCGACTGCATGTGCAATAACCGGCAAAAATGCCGGCCAAACAGCCACACGGATTACCATGACTGTCAGAAAAACATTGAAAACCGCCCTCTCGGCTCGCACCCTCAAACTCGCTACCAGCATTGGCGCCGCCCTTCTGGTTGCCTCGTGCGCGACCGGATCACTTGAGCAGCCACAGATATCTGGCGCTACTCCATCTGGTCCGGAACTGGCTGACCCGCTATTGGCCGAACAGGCAGCAGAGCAGGAATGGCAAAGTGTTGCTGCAAGTGAGGCACTGGCAGCAGCTGGCTCACAACCGCTGATCAGCCCGCCGGGCGCACTGGCGGCCAGCAAAGAACGCAAAATTGCACTGCGTAAACTGGCCACACGATCGATCCGCACAGACGCGCCGGATGAATACACAGTCGTTAAGGGCGACACCTTGTGGGATATCTCAGGTCGTTTTCTGAGTCGACCCTGGTTGTGGCCTGAAATCTGGCAGGTAAACCCGCAAATTGAAAACCCGCATCTGATCTACCCAGGTGATCGAATCGCCCTGACCTACGTTGATGGCAGCCCGCGCCTGCAGCTGATTCGTGCATCCAGTAACCCCGGTGATGCGCCGGTTGGCTCTATTCCAACAGAGCTGATCGAACAGTTTCTGGTCAAGCCATTGGTTGTAACCGAGGCCGATATCCTGAGCGCGCCGTATGTGGCAGCATCCCAGGAAGGCCATTTAATCGCGACCAACGGCATTCATATCTATGCTCGCGGTGATATCTCAGGTTCCAGATTCAGCATCTACCGACCCGGAAAAAGACTGATTGACCCTGACACTGAAGAATTACTTGGCTATGAAGCAATACACGTTTCCAACGCCAGCCTGGTATCGGCAGGTGACCCAAGCAAACTGGTTATCACTAACAGCTACCGCGAAACGCTCAAAGGTGACCGTCTGTTAGCAGTCGAAAAAGACCTGCCGGCACACTTTCAGCCACGTGCTGCGACCACTACCACACCTGGTAAAATTATTTCACTCGTTGATGCTGTGTCACGCGCTGGTAAAAACCAGATTGTGGTTATGAATATGGGTGCAAATGACGGTGTACAAGCCGGTGATACTTTCTCGGTAAGGACTAATGAGCGTATTATTCGCGACGATATCGATCAAAGCCGCAGCGAGTTTTTCACTGTAGAAGGTGATGAGTCAGGCACCGTCATGGTGTTCCGAACCTTTGACAATGTTAGCTATGCGCTCATCATGTCATCGGCAAGAGAAGTCAAGCTATACGACAAGGTAGTCAGTACAGCTAACCAGCTGTAGCGTTTATTTATAAACGCTGACACTCTGTTCAAAAGGCCGCGCATTTGCGCGGCCTTTTTTATTTTAGTAGCTGCAAAAATCGAATGCATTGACAGTTGAAGCGACTGAAGTGCAGACTGGCATGACCATCCTCTACAGCGGGACTGTTGTGTTGCCTGCAAACCTGACTATCGGCCGCCATCATGGCCACAGATAATAATACCTTACTCCCTTGGCTAACTCTGGTTCATACCAAAGGACTGGGTCCGGGATTATTGCGTCGGCTGCTCGAGGGCTTTGGCTCCATCGATGCGATTCTGGGTGCATCAGACAGCAAGCTGAAACAATGCGGTCTGCCGGATAAAGTCGTGACCTCAATGCGCCAGGTTGATGAAGCCGGTATCAAGGCAGATCTCGACTGGATGAACGAAGCGCAGGATCGCAGCATCATTACCCGTGACGCGCCGCAATACCCGGCACAACTTAAAGAAATCGCAGATCCACCGCTGGTGCTTTATGTCCGGGGCGATGCAGATGTACTCAACACACCACAACTTGCCATTGTCGGCAGCCGTAAGCCGAGCCACAGCGCAGAAAATCACGCCTTTAATTTCGCAAGCCAGCTTGCCAGCTACGGCATCACAGTCACCAGCGGACTGGCGCTGGGTGTTGATAGTTGTGCGCATCGGGGGGCACTTTCAGCAGACGGATACACTGTCGCGGTCACCGCTACAGGTCTGGACAGAGTTTATCCTGCCAAACACCAGCAGCTGGCCAGAGAGATCGCTGGCAGCTCTGCAATCATCTCGGAGTTTCCCGTCGGCACCAACCCACACGCGGGCTTCTTCCCCAGACGAAACCGCATTATCAGCGGCTTAAGCTACGGCACGCTGGTAGTCGAGGCAGCCATCAAAAGCGGCACACTCACCACCGCTGCACACGCTACTTCACAGGCACGCGAAGTGTTCGCAATTCCAGGCAACATCGATAACCCGCAGAGCCGCGGCTGCCATGCCCTGCTGAAAAACGGCGCGACACTGGTAGAAAACGTGGCAGATATCCTTGAGGTCATCGCACCACTGCTGCCCACAGAAGTGCAATATGCATCGTCAAATAAATCGGCAGCGCAAGCCTCCACGTGCCAACCCGCAGATCAACAAAAAACCAACAACAATGACAAGACTCTGCTCGACGCTCTGGGTCATGATGCTATGTCAATAGATGAACTCGCAGAACGCAGTGGATTTGACGTTGTAACCGTCACCAGAATGACAACTGACCTCGAACTCGACGGACGGATAAAAAAAATCTCCAGTGGAAATTTCGTCCGCGCCAGCACCTGAATGGCAAACAGCAGACCGATTAAATCCTTTAAAATCATAAGCTTTACAAAAAAAATATCTATCTGACAAGATGACAAAAAACTTTTAGTGTAAAAACTGTTAATGTTGCGAGCACTGGCGAAACAGGCAGAAATGGTTTAAAAGCCTCTGCTGGCATCTGAGATGCACCACGCTGTCCGCAGATTAAATTGTATCTGCAGTTCTGCGCCGCGACTGCTATAGCTTTCCCTAAACTAACCTTGCGTTTCTGTTTAATGAGTAAAAACCTGATTATTGTCGAGTCCCCTGCCAAGGGCAAAACGATCAAGAAATACCTTGGCAAGGACTACGAAGTGCTCGCGTCCTATGGACACGTTCGCGACCTGGTACCAAAAGAAGGTGCGGTTGACACCGAATCTGAATTTCAAATGAAATACCAGTCGATCGAGCGCAACGAAAAACACGTCAATGCGATCATCAAGGCATTGAAAAAAGCCGATATGCTCCTGCTCGCAACTGACCCTGATCGCGAAGGCGAGGCCATCTCGTGGCATCTGGTCGAGTTACTTGAAGAGAAAGGTCTGCTGAAAGACAAAGAAGTCAAACGCGTAGTCTTCCACGAGATCACCAAGACGGCAGTTAAGGACGCGGTCGCCAACCCGCGCGAATTGTCTTTTGATCTGGTCAATGCACAACAGGCGCGCCGTGCACTGGACTATCTGGTGGGCTTCAATCTGTCGCCACTGTTGTGGAAAAAAATCAGCCGCGGATTATCTGCCGGGCGGGTGCAAAGTCCGGCACTGCGCATGATTGTCGAGCGTGAAGAAGAGATCGACAGATTTATTCCGGAAGAATACTGGAGCGTTACCACGGGCCTGGTCAAAGACAAAACGGAATTTGCCGCGCGCCTCTACACGCTTGAAGGTGAAAAGTTCAAGCAATTCACCATCACCGATGGCGAGCGAGCCGCAGAAGTCAAAGCACTGCTTGAAAAAGCCGCCAACGGTAAGCTCACCGTATCGATGGTTGAAAAGAAACAACGCAAGCGCAACCCGGTTGCACCGTTTACCACTTCAACACTGCAGCAGGAAGGCGTTAGAAAGCTTGGCTTCTCTGCACAACGCACTATGCGCACCGCACAGAAACTCTATGAAGGTATTGACACAGGTGGTGGTGCTGAAGGTCTCATCACCTACATGCGTACTGACTCAGTAAGTCTGTCGCAGGACGCCATTGCAGATATACGTGCTCAGGTTGAAAAGCAGTACGGCAAAGACTACCTGCCTGAAGCACCGCATGTTTATAAAAACAAATCAAAGAACGCACAGGAAGCTCACGAGGCCGTGCGTATAACCAATGCTTCAAAAACACCGGAAAGCATCAAGTCTGCACTTAAGCCTGATGAATACAAACTCTATTCATTAATCTGGAAACGTACAATGGCCTGCCAGATGATCCACGCCACCATGGATCAGGTTTCAGTCGAGTTCGCCTGCGGGGATGAACAAAATGTTTTCAGAGCAAGTGGCTCAACAGTTAAATTTCCGGGTTTTATGAAAGTTTATCTTGAAGACGAAGACGACAAGAAAAACGACGGCGACGAAAAGCGTCTGCCGGAATTAAACAAAGGCGATGTGCTCGATCTCAATGAAGTCGACATGACTCAGCACTTCACCGAACCACCGCCGCGCTACACAGAAGCATCACTGGTCAAAGCCCTTGAAGAACACGGTATTGGCCGACCTTCAACTTATGCGAGCATCATTTCCACACTTCAGAATCGCGAGTATGTAGAAATGGATGCCAGACGTTTCACTCCGACTGATGTCGGCAGTGTGGTAAACAAATTTCTATCCAAACACTTTACCAAATACGTTGACTACGACTTCACTGCCAACCTTGAAGACGAACTCGACGCAGTCTCGCGAGGTGAAAAAGAATGGGTACCCCTGATGAAAGATTTCTGGGAACCGTTCAACGCTCAGGTACTGGATAAAGAAGAAAACGTAACGCGTGAAGAAGCTGTGCAGTCACGTGAGCTTGGTACTGATCCTGAATCAGGCAAGCCGGTCACTGTGCGCATTGGACGTTATGGAGCGTTTGTACAAATAGGCACCAAGGAAGACGAAGAAAAACCAAAGTTTGCAGGCTTAAGACCCGGCCAGAAAATGGATAAGATCAACTTCGAAGAAGCAATGATACTTTTCCAGCTGCCACGTCATCTCGGAGAAACACCTGAAGGTGAGAAGGTCACTGTAGCCATCGGACGCTTTGGACCTTACGTAAAATACGACAGCAAGTACGCCTCCATAAAAGAAGACGATCCATACACCATTACGCTCGAACGTGCACTTGAAATTGTCGAAGAAAAAAAGGAAGCCGATCGCAACAAGGTTGTCAAAGTATTCGATGAAGACCCTGAAATTCAGATTCACAACGGTCGATGGGGCCCGTATCTGACTAACGGCAGCAAGAATGCAAAACTGACCAAAGAACAAAAAGAAGCGCCACTTGAAATAGAATTTGCTGTGGCAAAGAAACTCATCGACGAGGCGCCGGAAAAACGCGGCTGGGGCAAAAAGAAGGCCGCAGCGAAGAAAAAGGCAGTTGCCAAAAAGAAGACTGCAAAGAAAAAAACCTCGAAGAAAAAAGCCTCATCGAAAAAGAAGTCTGCTGCAAAGAAAAAGGCAAGTGCTAAAAAAACAGCAGCAAAGAAAACCACCAAAGAACAGTCCGATGACGACAGTTCTGAAAAGGTAAGCGCCTGACAAGCCGGATATGAAGCAGCGTATCGGACGCGATATATCTGCCGCCAGCCAATGTATTAAGGCTGGCGGTGTTATCGCCTACCCGACCGAAGGCGTATTCGGCCTCGGATGCATGCCCGACAATGAAGCGGCCATTGAAACGCTTTTAAATATAAAGAACCGTCAGATCGATAAAGGTTTTATCCTGATTGCAGCCTCTCGCGAACAGCTGTCGCCTTTTATAGATACACTGAGCGCTGATCTTGAACGCAAGCTTGACGATACATGGCCTGGCCCGGTTACCTGGATTCTGCCATGCAGCAGCACAGCACCAGCCTCTGTCACCGGCAATAAAACAACCATAGCCACCCGCGTTACCGACCACAAAGCCGCCAGTGACTTGTGTACTGAATGCAACAGTGCAATTATTTCAACATCAGCCAATATCAGTGGCCAACCCGCATGTAAAACTGCCGCGCAGGTAGCAGAAGTTTTTGCAGGCCAACTTGACTATATACTCGACTACGAGGTCGGTGATCTCAGAGGACCGACACCGATCTTTGACGGTATAACCGGTGATCAACTCCGATAAAATGAATGCTGCTGAAGATATCAATCGCGTAAAGAGTTACCTGACTTCATTGCAGGACTCCATCACTGACTCGATTGTAAAGCACGATCCAACCGCAAAGCTCACTGAAGACTCGTGGCAACGTGAGGAAGGTGGTGGTGGCAGAAGCCGTGTATTCAAAGACGGCAAAGTGTTTGAACAGGCAGGAGTTAATTTCTCGCATGTATTTGGTGACAAACTACCCCCTTCAGCTACAGCAAGCCGACCGGCATTGGCGGGACGTGGTTTTCAGGCAATGGGTGTATCACTGGTATTCCATCCGCACAATCCCTATGTCCCTACCACACATTGCAACGTACGTTTTTTTATTGCCGAAAAAAAAGCTCAGGACCCTGTCTGGTGGTTTGGAGGCGGCTTCGATTTAACGCCTTACTATGCCAACATGGATGACTGTATACACTGGCATCAGACCGCAAAAGATGCCTGCGAACCTTATGGCAGCGAACACTATAAAAAATATAAAAAATGGTGTGATGAGTATTTTTATCTAAAGCATCGCAATGAACCACGCGGTATTGGTGGCTTGTTTTTCGATGACTATAACGAACAGAACTTCGAACACAGCTTTGCTTTTACACAAAGCGTGGGCGACAGTTTCCTTCAGGCCTATGAGCCGATACTACTACGCAGAAAAGGCACACCGTACGGCGAACGTGAACGACAATTTCAATTGTATCGTCGCGGGCGCTATGTCGAGTTCAATCTGGTATTTGATCGCGGCACATTATTCGGTCTGCAATCAGGCGGCAGAGTTGAATCTATTCTGATGTCAATGCCGCCACAGGTTCGGTGGGAGTACAACTGGTCGCCGCAACCCGGCTCAGCAGAAGCCGAACTGTATGAGGTTTTTCTGAAAGATCGGGACTGGTTGTAGAACAAGCCGTCGAGCGCTGTTTTCCCGACACGCTCAAGCTCAAACAAACATTACCCACTTACGCTACCTCCCCGATGCCCGGGATACCGGCATCAGTGCGCGCAGCAAAACCGATTCGTATCATTTGCGTTGCAATTGAAAATTACCGGACAGCAAGCCTGGCTCAGTGACAAATTTATTGTGACCGGATGCACATCTCTGCCGCCAAACTGGCCTCAAACTGTGACGCATTAATAACCCGGCTGTGATCTGCCCCCCAGTTCTCCTGCTTGTTGTGAACTGGTTCACCATCGCTTCCGATTCAGCAAATCTCACCCGGAATTGAGTCCATCGCCGGGCATTAAGCGCCCTGCAAACAACACAATCTTTATGGAAAAGGCACCAGAATGAACCGTATTCTTTCAACTTTTATCGGATTGTTTTTATGCGCCGGTAGTGTCAGCGCTCAGCAATTCGTCGCAGTAAAAATCGAAGCCGAAGACTATACCTCCAGGCATCCCGACTGGAGACTCACGACAAACAATATCAACCCGAACGTCAATCCGGATCCGGATGGCCCACACGCCAGCACCGCAAGTGGTCAGGCCTACCTTGAGCTCCTGCCGGATACTCGTGTCACACACTCTGATCCACTGATCACCGGTAGCAACTTCTGGCCTGTCGCCGGTACTGGCCCCTCTTTGACTTATAACGTCAACATTCCGGAAGCTGGTCGCTACCTTGTATTTGTAAAAGCCTACTCAACCGGAACGGAAGATAACGGCATACACGTTGGCCTGAACAATAGCTTCCCCGGCAGTGGCGAGCGTATTCAGTGGTGCAATGGCAAAAACCAGTGGACCTGGAGCAGCGCACAACGTACAAACAGCAACAACTGTGGCACCGAAAGAACCATCTTTCTCGACGTTGCCTTTGCCGGTGCCAATACAATAAATTTTACCGCGCGCGAAGACGGTTTTGAGATGGATCAGTTTATTCTGTTAAAAACCAACGACAACAGTTGCTCACCAAACAACAACGATCAAATCGCCTGCAACTCGGGAACCACAAGTATCCCGACCGGTGTTACAACCTCACAACCGACACCACAACCACAACCA
>CAZKAQ010000039.1:0-8893 GCA_964550655.1 uncultured Granulosicoccaceae bacterium | reverse complement strand
AACCACAACCAGCATCAGCGCCACAACCTGCACCTTCAGGATTTCCAGCGTGCACAAGTGCAGCGTCAGATCCCGATGGCGATGGCTTCGGCTGGGAGAACAACGCAACTTGTCTGGTCAGTTCACAGACACCACAAACCCCGCAATCTCAACCAACCCCGTCAGCACCGGGTCTGCCTGTCTGCCAAAGTGCAGCGAGTGATCCTGATGGTGACGGATTTGGCTTTGAACAAAACGCCAGTTGCCTGGTAGATAACACATCAGCACCAAGCAGCGGCGGCACAAACTCAGGTAGTACAAACACAGGTGGTACAAACACAGCAGGCACCATCTTCTGCGAATCCGCAGACAGTGATTCTGACGGAGATGGCTGGGGCTGGGAGAACTCCCGATCCTGCATTGTGCGATAGACAGTACGCCGGCAATACAGTGTTACCGTAATCGGCTGAAGCTGATCGTTAGCACTGTATCCGGAACATCCGACAATACCACTCACCCGGCATTGGTGCAGGTTAAGACTTCTTCTTTACCTGCTTTTTAGCAGAAACCACTTTGGTTTTTTTTGCTTTGTCTTTAGAGACTGCTACCACTTGAGAAGCCGCTCGTTCATCAGGCTGAATAACCTGTTTCAGCAAGGTTAGATCCACCTTCTCACCATAACTGAGCTTTAAGCCCTGAAAATACGTGTTGATCTGATTACGTCCATTTACTTTGGCAACATAAAGACATTCGTCTGCCAGTTCGAACATTTTCTTTTCATCACGCGTATCTTTTGGCGCACAACATATTCCGACCGACACAGTCACAGACATTTCCTTGCCATCGTGAACAACCACATGTGATTCTATACGTCGTCTGTATTGCTCCATTAATTCGGCAGCTTCTTCAGGTTCAGTATCAGGCAGTAACATACAAAATTCTTCACCGCCATAACGAAAAACCATATCACCGCTATCTTGTCGTATACAACTTTGCATAACGCGGGCTACTTTCTGCAACACGACATCACCCGCCTTGTGCCCATGTGTATCATTGAATTTTTTAAAGTGATCAACATCAGATACCGCAAGGCAAAGCGACTTGCCGGTATGGCTTGCACGATCCAGCAAGGACAACAAATTGTCTTCAAAATGGCGAGTATTGTACAAACCGGTCATTTCATCGGTAATTGACTTGTTGTACAGCCGGGACTTGTGCAGATTAACTGCGGCCTGATCCGCAAGACCCTGACAAAGACTCACGTCTTCCTCCGTGAAGCGACCAATCTCATCCAGTACACGATTGCCATCGTCGTCAGTACGCACTTTATTTGTCAATGCAATCACACCTTCAACACTGTCACCACGCATCAACGGTACACAACAAATACAGTAGACGACATTGACGCCAACCTGCTCGATATACTTTCTGTCATTGCGCCTTATCGGTCTGCGCTCTATTGCACACTGACCGGCAATACCCTCACCAAGACTGAAAGTTTTGGTTTGTCGGATACCGTTGTTAATATCATCGCGAACATGCCGTGGTATGTTGCCCCAGACAACTTTGATTTCAAGCTCTCCGGTTTCCTTGTTCAATAACATCAGATTGCCCTTCTGAGCACTGATTGAATCAACTGCAGTCGACAAAGTCTCAACGCACAGGCGCTTGAAATCGTTAACATGTGCCAGCTGTTGATTAACGTCATACAGTGTCTGAATATTTTTCAGGATCCGCTGACTTTTTTCGTACTTCAGCGTCGAGTCGATATTAGTCGTGGCTATTGATGCGAGTTCCTGTAGAAAAAGATACTCGCTTTCACTGATCTGGCTGCCATCAGATTTCTCACCCAGAGTGAGAATACCCAGCACTTCACCGTTTTTGATTAACGGACACCATAGATCGGAATGCAGAATATCCAGATGCCACTTGCGCCATGCTGTGTCAAATCTCGGGTCGCGTTGTAAATCACGAACACTGAATACGTTACCCTGACGTATGATCTGCCACAACAATCCATCATCCTGTGGGAATCTGAACATATACATCGATTCAGAAGAGGAATCGTTTAAAAGATATTCACTACTAAGACCTGAGTAAGCCCTGACTCGATAGTACGTGTGACCCGGATCCAGATCATCACGTAACAAAACTGCACAATTGGCTGCGGCGTACTTCTCACACACTACGCTCATAAAATTATTGAGCAGCTCTTTTAGATCCAGAATATCACCAAAGCCTTTTCCGGACTGCAGCAGTGCTCGCATCTCAAAGATAAGAATATCCTGATGAATTGCCTTTTTTCGGTAGTAATTCAGCTCATCTTCCACACACATGGGCGACTGTCCGCGCTGAACAGGTCGAGCCGGCTCGCTGTCTTCATTTATTTCATCATTGGCAACCGCAGGGCTATTGATTTCAAAGGTCGAGTCTTCAAACTCGAAGTCTTCTTCAGCGTTTTTTGGATCTGGCATCCGGGATTCTCATGGGCGCACACCTTAACTAGTGTTGTCGGCAAAAAGAGCACAAATGTGAGCATTACCTGGTCAGTTTTCAGACCAGCTGAATGACGCAATGCAGGCACAAAAACTACTCTTGTCTACAGTTGCGTCAGTTCACATAAACCAACGAACCCGAGACGGATGCCCATGACTTTAGCGAGATAGATCAATCATTCCATTCCTGTCTTGAGAGTTGTTTAGTCTGTGTAATAACTGCCGATAACCTGAAGAGCAAGATGACTTCTTTATTTGTCGGACTAAATACTGATACTCGTCAAATTGCATCTTAATGAATCCGATACTCAATAATATTTAAAACGAAAAAGGTTCAAGCAACCAAGAAGTACAATGTCATCAGATTCGGACAAAGAATTATTCCAGTCAGATAAACCTCGCAAACGCAGACACTCATTGCGCTGGCAGATCATGTCTATCGCAATGATAGGTACATTCGGGTTTTTCGTATTTCTGGCAGTAATGCTGGCCGAATCAAAAGACCGTGCTGACTTATTAAAGAACATACGCGATGTTCGCTACCCAGCCCAGGAGAAGCTGCTCGCGGCACATCACGGCCTGAAGTACATAGACAGCAGCATGGAACAGGCGATTGCGTCATCGAATGCCCGAATGCTGGATCACACCATGACACTGGCTGGCGAGTTTCGCTCCAACTTGCACAGCGCCATGGAGCTTGAACAAACTCATCTGGGTGACCTGAAAGAAATCCTGTCAGATTTTGATGAGTATTATCACCACTCACACTCTCTGGCTCAAAAAGTCATCTCACAAGAGAACCTGTCAATTTCCGTTCCACGGGAGAAGCAGAGAATAGCGCACATGTTCAATAAGGTGGTCGCGGCGTTGGGTGCAATGCAAACCGAGCAGACAGATTTTCTGATTACCAGTGTTGACACCGCCACATTAAGAGCAGACGAATCACTCAAAGCCGGCATCACCACTGGCATACTCACAGCCATGTTGTTATTTCTCTTAGGGGTGTTTACCACTCGCAGTATTCTACAGCGTATTAACAACATGGTTAGTTCGTTGCGCCAGATTGCAACCGGCAATGGTGACATGAGTGTCAGGATTCCACTGACCGGCTCTGACGAAATGACGGAACTTGCCTACTGGTTTAATACGTTCATAGAAAAGTTACAACACGTAACAACTGAATCAACAACAGAGATAAAACGGCTTGCCTACACAGACACACTTACAAGCCTTCCCAATCGCAGAATGTTTCTTGACTGCCTCAACAAGGAAATCGAATATCTTCAAAAAAGCAGAGATAAAAAATCTCTGGCTGTCATGTTTCTTGATCTCGACAACTTCAAACCAATTAATGATCAGCTGGGTCATGATGCAGGCGACGAACTACTGCGCATAGTCGCACTCAGACTACATGATTGCATCAGAACCTCAGACACTGTAGCGAACAACAAACCTGAAGCAATGCTGGACTACAAACCCGGAGAATCTGTCGTTGCCAGACTCGCCGGCGATGAATTTATGTTGATCATCAGCAACCTTGACGACAGCAAGCAAGCTGAAGTGGTGGCACAACGTATCCATGACGCTCACAAGCAACCTATCTCGCTTGCCGGAACTGAGTGCAATGTAGGCGTCAGCATCGGTATATGTCTATATCCCGAATTCGCAGAAACCGCAGAGTCACTGATAGCTCGTGCAGACATTGCTATGTACGAAGCAAAAAGTATGGGTAAAAACAGGTATCGGTTCTACGATCCGAAGCTCCAGGAAGCAACAGAGCTAAAGTCAAAACTGGATAAGGCAATTAAAAACGCAATTGAAAACGACGAACTAAGCCTGCTGTATCAACCTGCGTTTAACCTCAAAAGCGGCAAGCTTATTGGTGCTGAAGCATTATTGCGCTGGAAAAATACTGAACTCGGCACATTCACTCCTGCCGAATTTATCTCGGTTGCCGAAGCCAACGGTACCATTTGCGATATAGATGATTGGGTAATGAGCAGTGTTATCAATCAGATTTCAGACTGGCAGGAGCGCAATATCTCCCAGATTAATATTTCTCTGAACTTTTCAGCTTCGCAGGCCTGCCGGCTCGAACTCGCAGATGCTATGGCAAGCATAGCGGGTGAAAAACAGCATCTGTTGAAGCAGATCGAAATTGAAATAACAGAAACCTCGGCTATTGACAACCTGACAGCAGTTGAAAACAACATACATGAGCTCAAGCAAAAAGGTATAAAGATCGCCATGGATGACTTCGGTGCCGGCCATTCATCGCTTACCCTCTTAACGCGATGTCCGATTGATACCTTGAAGATTGATAAGGAAGTCACTTGTCAGATAAAAGACGACGACAAGTCTCGTATTGTTGTGCAATCAATGATTGATCTTGCCAAAAGTCTTGAAGTAGATGTATGTGCCGAAGGTATCGAAGATGAAGCCCAAACTCGACTCCTGAGAGAGATGGGCTGTAAATTCGGACAAGGCTACTACCTCTCGGAGCCGCTAACCGCTGTACAAATGACAACGCTCATGGAACTACAGAGTCATATGGGCGACAAAGCAGCCTAACTAAAACCGGACTACCAACGAGCCCGGGTTAACTATTCGCTGTAAGATTTCACCACACAACCTATAATGTAGTCTTTCTCGTCTGCCGGAAAGATTATGTCAGCACTTAGCAACGTACTCGAGCAAATTGATAGCGACACAGACGCCGCTCTCAATCGTCTGTTTGATCTGCTTAAAATCAAAACAATTTCAACCGACCCGGCCTACGCTAATGACTGCATACAAGGTGCAGACTGGCTGGTAGCCGAACTGCAAAGCATTGGTATCACTGCAGGCAAACGCGATACACCGGGTCACCCGATGGTGGTGGGACACAGCGACAAGCTCGAAGGTCAGCCACACGTTCTCTTCTACGGCCACTACGATGTACAACCCGTTGATCCGCTGGATCTTTGGGATCGCGACCCGTTCGACCCCGCCGTTGAGAAAACACCGGGCGGTGCCGTAATCAGAGCCAGAGGTGCGGCTGACGATAAAGGTCAGCTCATGACTTTTATTGAAGCATGCCGTGCCTGGAAAACAGTCAATGGATCACTGCCGGTAAATGTTACGTTTTTCTTTGAGGGAGAAGAAGAATCCGGCTCCCCATCACTGGTACCGTTTCTTAAAGCCAACAAAGATGAACTCAGTGTTGATCTTGCACTGGTCTGCGATACCGGTATGTGGGATGAAAATACGCCAGCTATCTGTACCATGCTGCGCGGCATGCTTGGTGAAGAGATCATTATAAGTGCCGCCGATAAAGATCTTCACTCCGGTATGTTCGGTGGCCCGGCCGCCAATCCAATCCGGATACTAACCAATTTGCTTGCAGGCCTGCACGATGAAAAGGGTCGCGTTACTATTACTGATTTCTATGATGGCGTCGATCCACTACCGCCACAGGTTAAACAGCAATGGGATTCACTTAACTTCAATGAAAGTGAATTTCTGGGTGCTGTCGATTTATCTGTCAATGCCGGTGAAGAAGGCTACACTGCACTGGAGCATCTATGGAGTCGCCCGACCTGTGAGATCAATGGCATCGAAGGCGGCTATACTGGTGAGGGATTCAAAACGGTACTGCCTGCCAAAGCCTCGGCTAAAATCAGCTTCAGACTGGTTGGCACTCAGGATCCGCTTAAAATCAGACAGAACTTTCGCACCTACATAGAAAGTAATCTGCCGGCAGACTGCTCGGTAGAATTTGTAGATCACGGCGCTTCACCGGCTACAACCATGTCAATTGCCGGTCAGGCATTCGAAAACACCCGCAAGGCACTCACGGAAGAATGGCAACAGGAGGCAGTCTATGCCGGTTGCGGCGGATCAATACCCGTGGTCGGATACTTTGAGGAAGTACTTGGTATGGAAAGCCTGCTGGTAGGTTTTGGACTCGATGATGATCAGATTCATTCTCCAAACGAGAAATATAACCTGCAAAGTTTCCAGAAGGGAATCAGAAGCTGGGCGAGAATTCTGGATACGCTGGTAAACAACTAACAGCCGCAACATTACGGTCCAGCCCTGTCAATCTGCTTCAACTACAGCTTACGTACAGGAGAAGTAGCGAAAATTTACTTTCAAAAGTGAGATAATTGACTATAAGTATCGCAAGTTTAAACTCAGTCCGGCAATCCGGGCCTGAGCCTGACAGACGGCAGTCCACTTCGATTTAAACGGCACTATATTTCAGGAGCCAATGACAAATGAAACCAGCTTCAAACAATAATTTTCCATTCGTACTACCTCAGCGCGCAATTAATCTGGCTGCTATCTGCGTAGTCACTGCAGCTCTGGCTGCCTGTGGCGGTGGTTCCGGTGGTGGCACGATAGAAGGCGGTAGTGATGTTGATACCGATGGCGATGGAATTTCCGACGACGAAGAAGTTTCGATTGGACTTGACCCGAATGACCCGAATGACGCTTTGGGTGACCTGGATAACGACAGCATAAGCAACCTGGACGAGATAGCCGCGGGAACTGACCCGAACAACAACGATACAGACGGAGATTTTCTGCGCGATGATGAAGAATTGCAGATTGGAACTGACCCGACCCTTGCCGATACAGATGGCAACGGCACTAACGACGGCGACGAAGACTTCGACGGTGACGGAATAGTTAACCTCCAGGAATTTGTTGACGGTACTGACCCTCTGTTTCCGGACACTGATACAGATACAGGTGATGGCACACCAACCCCAATGGAATGTGCCGACCCTGATTCAAGCAACGCTGACTGGAGTGACAATTGTCAGTTACAAAGATTCGGCGACTTCGCAGACAGCTTATACACATTAGGCGTTCAGCGTATCCTGCATTGCCAGGGCTTTGACAACGGTCAAACCTTTGAAGTATTCACTGACGGTGAATTCGGTCCGGCCACCGAAGGCGAAGTCGAAAACTTTCAGGAAGCTAACAATCTTGTTGGTGATGGTGTTGTCGGCCCACAAACATGGGGAGCGTTATTCGAAACGTTGTCTATTATTCCCGGGCCGGACGTCATCATTGGCGGCCAAAGCTTTGTCCCGTACTCAATCGATGGCTGTGATGCAACACAAGTTCAGTTCTATCAGGAAGTGGACTTCGACATACTGGGCGGCTGGCAATTAGCTGCAACACCGGGCAGTACAGAGCTGATAGGCTTTTCTACAGGCTCGCCATTCTAAGTCCGTAACAACCAGTTGATAAAAAAATCGCTATTCGCGTTACTGTCGATCGCCGTTCTGGCGATCGGCTGGTCTTTTGTGCAAGGCAAAAGAAACACAACTGATAACTTTTCAACGACTGGTGTTTCACCGACCGACAACTCAACACCTGACATCAGCACAACCGGGACTGCCTTCACAGAAAATCCACCCCAGCCCGATCAAGATGCAGCGACGCTTATCGTCGACTCAGTAAACAACAGTTCTACTGCAAGTGCCACCAATAGCAGCGATGAGGGTGACGAGCCGGTGGTCGATTTAACGCCGGTCAATGACATTGAAGCTTCATCTGTCGCTGTTGAACCATTGAGTGATGCTGAATTTACCCGCCTCGAAAATCTGCTGAAAAACGACAAACAACTTCGACTAAGCCTGCTGGAAGAATTTCGCTACAACACCGACCCGGTGCGCGCTAAACAACTCGCCGCCCTGCTGGGGCCATACGATGACGCTGAAATTCTTGAGGTTGCATCAGAACTGGCTTATTCAGGTGAGACACAATCCAGACTTGCGGGGTTGAATCTGTTACGCCGCATACAACCGGGGAACGATCAGGCGAGAGATATTGCTATTGATCTTCTGACTACCGGTGGCAACACAAAAATACTCGTTGCAACCATGAATGTATTCGCCAAACCATCACCCGATGCGAGCGAGCGCCAGCTGCAGACTTTGAACGACAATTTAAATAATCTGTCCCGTCACCACGACTCAAACGTGCGCTCTCACAGTATTTCATTGTTAAGCAGATGGGATAAAAACTCATCTGTTGCAAGAGATGCTTTCTCACGCGGCCTAAGCGATACCGACCCCGCTGTTCGCTCGAGTGCAGTATTTGCGGTCAACAACATCAGTGATCCTGATGAAACAATGATATCTGACTTGTTAAACATCGCTGAAAACACCGACGAGAAAAGATCAACTCGTTATGCCGCACTCAGAGCGCTCAATAATATGCCACTCAGTGGTACGCAGACGCGCCGTTATTCACTGGCACAACGCAGCGCCAATAGTAGAAACTAGATCTCATATAGTAACCTGCCCATCCTCAACGCATTAGTTTATCGAAGAAAATAGATTTCCAAACGAGAGAATTCGTATTGAAAGCCTGCTAATTCTTCATAATGTTGATTAGCCCGTAGTCTTGTAAGTCTAACT
>CAZKAQ010000038.1:0-29475 GCA_964550655.1 uncultured Granulosicoccaceae bacterium | reverse complement strand
TGGGCGTAGCTCAGTTGGTAGAGCGCAGGATTGTGATTCCTGTGGTCGTGGGTTCAAATCCCATCGTCCACCCCACTTTTCACCAACGCGTTTTTTAGCGCTGGCAAGGTCGCAATAAGGGGCACAATATTTCCGGCAGGAAAGTGCAGATGCTGGCTGGCTTCGGCTATAATGGCGGGCTTGAATTAAAGCGAGAGTGGCGGAATTGGTAGACGCGCTGGATTTAGGTTCCAGTGGGGTAACCCGTGGGAGTTCAAGTCTCCCCTCTCGTACCATCTTCAACAGATGTAACGCACTGTACGCAAGTGTCATGCTTACAGTCAGATCTTCCGCGTTCAATTATTTTAAATCCAAACACAGCGACATGGCTGGTGAGGTTATATGCAGGTTACAGAAGAATCCGTAAACGGTCTTGAGCGCACAATACGTATCGAGGTGCCTTCGGCGGATATTGATACTGCGGTGCATAAAAAGCTACAGTCGCTTGCCAAAGAAGTTCGCATCAACGGTTTTCGCCCTGGCAAGGTACCTCTGCAGGTGGTGAAAAAGCGTTTTGGCGGACAGGTAAGGCAGGAAGTGCTCGGCGACGTTATAAACGAAAGTTACCAAAACGCGCTGCAACAGGAAAATTATCGACCCGCCGGAATGCCATCGATCGAACCGGTCAAGATGGATGAGGGCGCAGAAGAGTTTGCCTACAAGGCAACATTCGAGGTTTATCCTGAGGTCGAACTGGCCAGCCTGAGTGGTGCAACGGTAATCAAGACTGAGTCATCGGTAGAAGAAGCTGATCTTGACGAAATGATGGAAACCCTGCGCGAGCAGCGTAAGGTCTGGAACGAAGTGGATCGTGCTGCAGAAACCGGTGACCAGGTGGTCATGGACTTCGTTGGCAGTATTGATGGCGAGGAGTTTGCCGGCGGAGCTGCCAAAGAAGCGCCTCTCGAGCTTGGCTCCAATGCAATGATTCCGGGTTTTGAAGATCAGCTTGTCGGTGTCTCAAAAGATGACGAGAAAACTGTCACCGTGAATTTCCCTGATGATTATCGTGATACGAATCTCGCCGGAAAGGAAGCGCAGTTCGCAATAACTGTGCATGCCGTCAAAGTGGCAGAACTTCCAGAGGTGAATGAGGAGTTTGCAAAGGAATTCGGAGTTGAAGAGGGTGGAGTAGACGCGCTTCGTGCCGATATCAGGAAGAACATGGAGCGCGAACTGAAGCAATCGTTGGAAAACAAGGATAAACAAGCAGTTATGGACTTGCTTGTAGAAAAAAACGATTTCCCTGTGCCCGGCAGTTTGATCAAGGAAGAGATTGGCAGGCTAAAAAAGCAGTTAATCGACCAGATGCAGGTGCCTGAAGGATCCGAGCCTGAACTGGACGATGAAATGTTTAAAGAAAACGCAGAACGCAGGGTAAAGCTCGGGTTACTGGTTGCAGAGATCATAAAAAAGCATGAATTAAAGCCGGATCCGGACAAAGTACGCTCGACTGTCGAGGCAATGGCAGCTTCTTATGAAGATCCGCAGCAAGTTGTCGACTACTATTATAGTAACCAGGAGTATATGCAAAACATCGAGGGACTGGTGCTGGAGCAACAAGTTACTGACTGGGCAATGGCAGAGGCGACAGTTCAGACTGACACACTGCCTTTTAAAGAAGTGATGAACACTAATAAGCAGAATCAGTAGGACTGACTGCTGGCAAAGCATTGAAATTAAAAGAGTAAAAACATGATTAAGAGCCCATTGGATCCGTACATGACCGCACCGCAGGCTACGGGCTATATCCCGAGTGTGGAAGAGGTGACTCCGCGTGGCTCTATGCGTTACGACATCTATTCACGCATGCTCAAGGAGCGTGTCGTGTTTCTGGTCGGTCAGGTCGAGGACTTCATGGCCAATGTGGTTGTCGCACAACTGCTTTTTCTTGAATCAGAAAACCCTGACAAAGATATCTCGCTCTATATCAACAGTCCCGGCGGTTCTGTTACAGCGGGCATGGCGATCTACGACACCATGCAGTTCATCAAGCCGAACGTCAGTACGCTTTGTGTTGGCCAGGCGGCGAGCATGGGAGCAGTGCTTTTGGCCGGTGGCGCCAAGGGCAAACGATTTGCACTGCCTCACAGTCGTATGATGATTCACCAGCCTCTGGGTGGTTTTCAGGGCCAGGCGACTGATATTGAGATCCATGCACAGGAAATTTTGTCGATTAAACAGCGATTGAATCAGGTGCTTGCGAGTCATACCGGTAAAGATATCGAGACGATTCAAAGAGATACGGATCGTGATAACTTTTTGACAGCCCAGGATGGTGTTGAATACGGGTTGATCGATCGCGTCGTTGAGAACCGCGGCAGAGAAGCAGAGATAGCGTCCACTGCGAGCTGATTTTGCGTTACTGTGCACGGTGTGGTTGCCCAAAACGCGGGACACTGCCTTGCATAATTTGGCGAAAAACGGCAAGGTGGTGGCATACACACTGGGTGTCTGGATATGAGCGACGGCGAAGATAAAAATTCGGAAGACAGTAAGCTGCTTTACTGTTCATTTTGCGGCAAAAGCCAGCACGAAGTCCGCAAACTGATTGCAGGTCCGTCGGTGTTTATTTGTGATGAATGTGTTGATTTATGCAACGACATCATCACAGAAGAAATGCAGGAAAAAGCTGCCAGCGCCACTGGTGAACTCCTCAAGCCGCAACAGATCAGAGACACTCTGGATCAGTACGTTATTGGTCAGGATGGCGCGAAAAAAATTCTTGCCGTGGCTGTCTATAACCACTACAAGCGTCTGCAGTATCAGTCTGAAAGCAACGATGATGTCGAACTTGCAAAGAGCAACATTCTGCTGGTGGGTCCAACCGGTTCCGGTAAAACTTTGCTCGCAGAAACGCTTGCCAGATTGTTGAATGTACCATTCACCATGGCTGATGCCACTACACTGACAGAAGCGGGCTATGTTGGTGAAGACGTTGAGAACATCATCCAGAAACTGCTGCAAAAGTGCGACTATGATGTCGACAAAGCGCAGAGCGGTATCGTCTACATAGATGAAATCGATAAAATTTCGCGTAAGGCAGATAACCCGTCGATCACGCGTGATGTTTCAGGCGAAGGTGTGCAGCAGGCACTACTGAAACTGATTGAAGGTACTGTTGCGTCAGTGCCGCCTCAGGGTGGACGCAAACATCCTCAGCAGGAATTCCTGCAGGTAGATACCAAAAACATTCTATTCATAGTAGGCGGTGCTTTTGCCGGACTCGATAAAATTATCCGTGACCGTTCTGATAAAGGCGGTATCGGTTTTGCCGCTGATGTGAAAACCAAAGATGAAACTGCCCAGCTTGGTGAAGTGCTTGCCACGGTGGAAGCTGATGATCTGGTTCGCTACGGTTTAATACCGGAATTCGTCGGCCGACTACCCGTAATCGCGACACTTAAAGAGCTTGATGAAAATGCTCTGGTTAGAATTCTTACAGAACCAAAGAATGCCATCACCAAGCAGTATGAGAAGCTTCTGAGTATGGAG
Source organism: uncultured Granulosicoccaceae bacterium (assembly GCA_964550655.1). GTDB lineage: Bacteria > Pseudomonadota > Gammaproteobacteria > Granulosicoccales > Granulosicoccaceae. Next base: position 25,941 of record CAZKAQ010000038.1, on the reverse strand, counting down.
AACGTCGAAATCGAATTTCGTGATGACGCGCTTTATGCCGTAGCAGAGAAGGCTACTGAGCGTAAAACCGGCGCGCGCGGGCTGCGTACAATTCTTGAAAATATCCTGCTCGATACCATGTATGATCTGCCGCAAATGGACGGTGTAAAGAAGGTTGTTGTGGATGGCGCGGTTGTTCGCGGTGAAGCCAAGCCCTATCTGATGTTTGCCAGCAATGACGAGCCTGAAGAGCAGCAGGGCGAGGAAGATTTTCGCCGCGCTGCATCAGATGAATAGCACTCTGTAACTCTCAGTTACTACAAAACTGCCTGCTCTGTATACGGTGTTGAGCTGAACGTCGTTAATGCAACGGTAACCTGCCTTGTAAAATCCTGCCTTGGCCTTACACTTGTAGGGTAATGTGGGCGTTCCTGTCTGCATCTGACAGTGAGACAGCATGGCTGACGATCCCAAAGCACCCGGTAAAACAGTCAAAGTGTCATCTACCGACGCTGAAAGGCCGGCCTCCAAAGGTGGCTTGCCGGATCATTTGATTCCGCTTGTACCGCTCAGAGATGTGGTCGTCTACCCGCACATGGTGATCCCGCTTTTCGTCGGTCGTGAGAAATCAATCCTCGCACTCGATGAGGCAATGTCCCGGGATAAACGCATTTTGTTGTCGGCCCAGATTCGCGCCGACATAGAAGATCCGGCGGCTGACGATATCAATTCCTTCGGTACACTTGCGGATATCCTGCAACTGTTAAAGCTCCCTGACGGTACGATCAAAGTGCTTGTTGAGGGTAGCCAGCGGGTCAGAATTTCAGACATTGAAAAAACACCGGAAGGTTTCTTTGCAGCCAGGTCGGAAGTTGTAGGCGCTGACCAGGACTATGATGATATTGAAATGGAGGTGCTGGTACGTTCGGTTACCAAATTGTTTGAACAATACATCAAACTCAAAGAGAAACTGGCCCCGGAAATTTTAACATCGCTCGGTGGTATTGAAGATCCATCGAGGCTTGCAGATACTGTTGCTGCTCATCTTTCTTTAAAAATTGATGAGAAACAAAAACTACTACAGATTGAACACCCTGCAGATCGACTGGAACAATTGATGAGCCTGATGGAAGGTGAGCTCGATATGTTGCAGGTTGAAAAAAGAATTCGTGGGCGCGTCAAACAGCAGATGGAAAAGAGCCAGCGAGAGTATTATCTGAATGAACAGATGAAGGCCATTCAGAAAGAACTCGGTGACATGGATGATGTGCCGAATGAAATTGAAGATCTGGCAGAAAAGATTGAATCAGCAGGTATGGGTGTTGAGGCTAAAGAAAAAGTAGTTGCCGAGTTGCAGAAGCTTAAGATGATGTCGCCTATGTCTGCAGAAGCGACCGTGGTGCGCAACTATATCGAAACACTGACAAATCTGCCGTGGAAAAAACGCAGCAGACTAAAGTCTAATTTGTCAGAGGCTGAAGATATTCTTGAAGCTGATCACTACGGACTTGAGAAAGTTAAAGAGCGAATCCTTGAGTATCTTGCTGTTCAAAAAAGAGTCAAGAAATCCAAAGGTCCTATTCTTTGTCTGGTTGGACCACCGGGTGTTGGTAAAACTTCTTTGGGTAAGTCTATCGCACGTTCTACCGGCAGAAAATTCAGTCGCATGGCCTTGGGCGGAGTCAGAGACGAGGCAGAAATAAGAGGTCACAGACGTACCTATATTGGTTCTATGCCAGGCAAAATTATTCAGAATATTACTAAAGCGGAAACCCGCAACCCGCTCATGTTGCTCGATGAGATAGACAAAATGTCTACTGATTTCAGAGGTGATCCGTCATCGGCACTTCTGGAGGTGCTTGACCCGGAACAGAACCATACTTTTTCAGATCACTATCTTGAAGTGGAGTATGACCTTTCAGATGTGATGTTTGTGGCGACGGCCAACAGTATGGATATTCCGCCGCCGTTACTGGACAGAATGGAAGTGATCCGGATTCCGGGTTACACCGAGACAGAAAAGCTGCACATCGCTACAAATTATCTTGTTCCTCGCAAACTGCAGGACAACGGACTGCGAAAAGGTGAGATGTCACTTTCTGAAGATGCCATCAGACATGTTATCCGCCACTATACAAAAGAAGCCGGTGTGCGTGGGCTTGAGCGTGAGATATCAAAGATCTGCAGAAAGATCGTCACGCAGATACTGCTTGAGAAAGACACAAACTCTGTCGATGTCACTGTCGACAATCTGTCCGACTATCTGGGTGTGCAGCAGTATCGGGTAGGTAAAGCGGAACAGGAAGATAAAGTCGGCCAGGTGACTGGACTGGCGTGGACACAAGTCGGTGGCGAGCTGCTGACCATAGAGACGGCCGTGGTGCCGGGTAAAGGTAAGTTTATCAGTACCGGACAACTTGGTGATGTAATGCAGGAATCTATTCAGGCGGCGAAAACAGTGGTCAGAAGCCGCGCTCAGTCGCTCGGCTTAAAGGATGACTTTCTTGCCGAGAAAGATATCCATATTCACGTGCCCGAAGGTGCGACACCGAAAGATGGCCCGAGCGCTGGTATCGGCATGTGTACCTCGCTTGTTTCCGCAATTTCAGGCATTCCGGTCAGGTCTGATGTTGCCATGACAGGCGAGATCACCTTGCGGGGTGAAGTTTTACCAATTGGCGGGCTAAAAGAGAAATTGCTCGCCGCTCATCGAGGTGGACTGAAAACCGTCATTATTCCCCGTGATAACGAAAAAGACCTCGCTGATATCCCGCAGGAAGTGCTTGACAATCTTGAAGTCAAAGTTGCTCGCTGGATAGATGACGTGTTGCTTGTCGCCCTGACGAGCTCACCGGTACCTCTAATGCCGGACGCTGATGCACCTGAATCAAAGTCAAAGAGCGCCACCCGGAAGAAAAAACCTTCCCAATCAGTCAGGCATCACTAGGCGAATAGCTTCGATAAAGCCTCGCTTTGTGTTAGAATAGAGCTGGTAAACGATAGTACCCAAGCGTACAGTTTGGCGGCCTCCCGCTGGTCTGTAGTAGAAGTTACTGATGCATGTGTCTCCATTCCTGATCGTGATATTTCTTGTGAAAATTGATCGGCAGGGTTGAAGGCGTCTGTGCCAAATTTGCAATAATCTTATAGGGCTCTCTGAATGAATAAATCAGAATTCGTTGATGCGGTTGCTGACAAAGCTGACGTACAAAAATCCGATGCATTAAAAATCGTAGACTCCATGACAGAAGTCATAAGTAATGCGCTCAAGTCGAAAGATCAGGTGACGCTTGTCGGCTTTGGTACGTTTCTGGTGAGTGAAAGAGCGGCAAGAAAAGGTCGTAATCCTCGTACGGGTGAGGAAATTGACATTGCAGCGTCGAATGTTCCTCGATTTAAGCCTGGCAAAGCGTTAAAAGACGCTATAAACTAGTAGGGATCACTCGGGTGCTTAGCTCAGCTGGGAGAGCATCGCCCTTACAAGGCGAGGGTCGGGGGTTCGATCCCCTCAGCACCCACCACTTATGGAGCGGTAGTTCAGTTGGTTAGAATACCGGCCTGTCACGCCGGGGGTCGCGGGTTCGAGTCCCGTCCGCTCCGCCATACATGTGAAGGGTGTTTCGACACCCTTTTTTTGTGTCTGCTGCTATATTTATGGTGTCCGGCTTTGCAATCAATTCGAAGCTTCTGTCGTCTGCAATCACACGAACAAGTACATAGCTACTCAACATGTTATTAGATCTTAGAGACGGTATACGTAATTCCAAATGGCTCAAGTACGTTTTGGTGGGCATTATATGCGTACCTTTCGCACTGTTTGGTGTTAACTCCTACTTTGGCAACCACGGCCCGAGTTATGCGGCCAAGGTTAACGGCCAGGAGGTGTCAGTCTACGCTTTTCAGAACGCAGCGGCTCAGTCACAGGCGCAGATCCGACAAACCTTTGGCGGAAATATACCTCAGGGAATTGATCTTGGTTCTCTGGTAAACAACCAGGCCATGGATACCGTGGTGCGACAGGAAGTGTTGCGGCAATCAACTGCAGGAAAAGGGTTTGCTGTTGGTGATGAGGATCTTGCACAGCAGATTCTCTCAATTGATTCTTTCGTTGTGGACGGCGTATTCGACAAAGAGCGCTACGCGGGTTTCCTGCAATCAAGAGGCATGTCGGCGACAGACTTTGAAGAACAGTATCGCAGTGATCTGCTGATGCAGCAATTTCGTGATGGTGTTGTAGCAACCGGGTTTACACTAAGCGAAGAGAACCAGCAGATAGTATCTTTAAGAAATCAAAAACGTACTGCGTCCTTTATCACGCTTGATACTCAGGCAAAGGCCGACTCACTCGAAATCAGTGATGATGAAATTCAGTCTCACTACGATGAGAATATCGTCGCGTTCAATAACCCGCAGAAAGTAAAGGTTGAGTACATCGAACTCAGGGTTGAAGACCTTACAGACCGTATAGATGCCACAGACGAAGATCTGGAAGGTTACTTTGAGCAAAACAAAAGTCGATGGGTTGTGCCTGAAAGACGTTCTGCATCGCATATTCTGTTAGCGGTTGACAGTGATGCCTCTGACTCGGAGGTTGAAAAGAAACAATCCGAAGCTAATGCATTGTTCGAGAGAATCTCGGCTGGTGAAACATTGGCTGCACTGGCACCGGAGTTTTCCGATGATCCGGGATCTGCAGATAACGGTGGCAGTCTGGGTGAATTCGGCCGCGGTGTCATGGTGAGTGCATTTGAAGAGGTAGCATTCGCAATGGCCGAAGGCGAGGTCAGTGAACCGGTCAGATCCGATTTCGGTTTTCATATAATCCAGCTTGATGCAATCATAGGAGAACAGGGTCAGTCGTACGCTGAAGTAAAAGCTGAGGTTGAAAGTCAGTATCGCGCCGAGCGTGCTGAAACCGAATTTTATCAGGCGACAGATACTCTCTCTAACGCCAGTTATGAAAACAATGATTCACTGGAGCCTGCGGCCGATGAGACCGGGCTGGAATTGAAAACAACGGACTGGATTGATCAGGACAGCGTTGATGGTATCGGATCCTACCCACAGGTTATTGCGGCTGCATTGTCTGATGACGTTCGAAATAACGGTTTGAACTCCGAAGTCCTGCCGGTAGGTGAGAATCACGCCATCGTGTTACGTACCATTGATTATCAGGAGGCGCAGCCAAAATCACTTGATGAAGTGCGTGATGATGTCATTAAACGTGTGCAAAGCCGCAAGGCCGCCGAAGAGCTGAAAGATCTGGCTGACAACCTTATTGGTGAGCTTGAAGGTGGTGCAGAGATGCAGGCACTGGCGAGTGCAAACGATGGTGAGTTTACTGAAGCTGCTGCAATCGAAAGAAGCAGTACTGAAAATGACAGAGCAGTGGTGCGTGAGCTTTTTACCATGCCTAAACCTTCAGCGGGATCTGCCACTTATCGCTCAGTCACAGATAGCGCTGGCAACATTATAGTTATTGAGTTCTCTGCAGTTGAGGCGCCTGAATCTGAAGACGCCACAGAAGTTGCAGCAAGTGTTGCTCCGGCTACCGGCGAGTTTGAGTCGCTGGTCAGCGCCATCGAACAAGATGCAGACGTCGAGAGAAACGATGCGCTGCTGAACCCGCAGCCATATGGTGGTGGTTATGGTGGTGGTCATTAGAACAGCTCTCCGAGCTTTTTCCCGGGACTTTTCTCTTTGCAAGACCGCCGCGCCACTTAGTGGCGCGTGATGATCCTCTACATAGACGGCGGCATGGCGACGTTGTTAAATCCGTTGTCTACATAAACCGTCTGCCCGGTTATCCCGGCTGCCATATCGGAGCAAAGAAACGCTGCGGTATCACCTACCTGCTCAATAGTGACGTTTCGCTTCAGAGGCGAGCTGTCTGCGACATAGGTCAGCAGTTTTTTGAAATCACTGATGCCTGATGCGGCCAGTGTTCTGATTGGTCCTGCTGAAATTGCATTTACCCTGACACCTGCAGGACCGAGTGAGTGGGCCATGAATCTTGTGTTCGCTTCAAGACTTGCTTTGGCGAGCCCCATCACATTGTAGTTGGGCATTGACCTGACCGCACCCAGATAGCTAAGGGTTAACAAGGCTGCATTCTCACTAAGAAGCGGTTTGCAGGCTTTTCCGAGGGCTGCAAAGCTGTAGGAGCTGATGTCGTGCGCTATGCGGAAACCCTCGCGCGTGACGTTATCGAGGTAGTCGCCTTCCAGTTGATCTCTGGGCGCAAAGCCTACAGCGTGTATCAGTATATCGAGTGAGCCCCAGTGGTTTTTTAGTGATTCCGCCAGTGCGTCGATTTCTGTGTCGTGCTCAACATCACATGGAAACACTGCCGTGGAATTGCATTCGGCAGCCATATCTACCACCCGGTCTTTCAGTCTGTCGTTCTGATAGGTGAATGCCAGATCAGCACCTTCACGATGCATTGACTGGGCGATTCCCCAGGCGATGGAACGCTTACTCGCGACACCTATGATCAGCGCTTTTTTACCTTCGAGAAATCCCATGTCTTTGCTCCGGTTGACTATGGCCGATTATACCGCGCAATTCCGACTGCGCGCTAATTGTTCATGTTTAGCGCGATGCATTCAGAAACGGACAGCGAAAACAAGCAGCCGACATCAGAATTTCAGTAATAACCTCTGGTAACAACAGAGAAGATGTAGACGTGTCCGGTTTCTTTTATAGTGGCTGTGTTTGAGTCACTGAGACGGATGTCTGTTGCCATGATAGAAATTGAAAGAAAGTTTCTGGTTAAGAAAAATCTATGGCCACGCAGCGAGAATTTTATCGTTATGCGTCAGGGTTATCTTGCGCAGCAAGGTAATCTCGTTTGTCGTGTGCGTCAGAAAAATGCGCAATTTTTCCTCTCGGTTAAGGCCAGAATCGATGATCTTTCGAGCTATGATTACGAATACCCTGTACCTGAGGCGGATGGCCAAACCATGCTCGACAAGCTTTGTGAGCATGCGCCGGTTTCAAAAACACGGCATCTGGTGAAGCAGGCTGATTTGCTTTGGGAAATTGATGAATTCCATGATGCCAATGACGGTCTGGTGGTAGCAGAAATTGAACTCCCTTCGGCGGACCATGCCTTTACAAAACCTGACTGGCTTGCGGAAGAAGTCTCTGGTGACGGGCGTTATACGAATTATGCTTTGTATTGTACACCGCATAGTCAATGGTAGTGGTGACGTTGTGCGTTTCAACAGGTTCTATTGCCACTGACTGCAAAAGCAGGCAGCAACTGTTGTGTCGGAGTCAGGTTAACTACACAACAAATTGCCCAGAAGCTTCTCATACACATCTGTCAGCGTATCTAATTCAGCCACCGTGACGTGTTCGTTGACCTGATGAATGGTTGCATTGCACGGGCCGAGTTCCAGCACCTGTGCACCGGTCGGAGCGATAAAACGACCATCTGAAGTACCACCACTGGTAGATAGCTCTGTATCTCTGTTACATACCTGTTTTATTGCATCAACGGCAGCATCTACCAGATCACCGCGGCCGGTGATAAACGGATTGCCTGATAAATTCCAGCTCAGGTCATAGTCGAGTTTGTGTGAGTTGAGAATATCTGCAACACGCTGTTGTAACTCCTCCGCGGTGACTTCTGTCGAGAATCTGAAATTGAATTTAGCTGATAACTCTCCCGGTATGACGTTGGTCGCGCCGGTACCGGAATGAATATTCGAAATCTGGAATGTGGTGGCAGGAAAAAACTCGTTTCCGCTATCCCATTGTTCTTTGGTAAGTGCTGCCAGAGCGTCTGCGAATTTATGCACCGGATTATCACCCAGGTGAGGGTAGGCAACGTGTCCCTGTTTACCCTTAATGGTCAGATTGCCATTTAAAGAGCCGCGCCTGCCGTTTTTAATAACGTCACCTAAGTCTGTCGTGCTGGTAGGTTCGCCAACCAGACACCAGTCTATCTTGATGTTGTTTTTCTCGAGGTATTCAACCACCTTGACTGTACCGTTTATGGCAGGGCCTTCTTCATCACTGGTGATTAAAAATCCTATACGGCCGTTGATGTTGTTGTTCTCGAACAAACGCTCGACCGCGACTACCATGGCTGCGATGCTGCTCTTCATATCCGATGTGCCACGTCCGTAAATCAAGCCATCGTGGATTTCCGCACCGAAGGGCGGGTGCTTCCAGTTTTCCAAAGGGCCGGTTGGCACCACGTCAGTATGACCGGCAAAGACAAACAGCGGCCCAACGCCTTCGCTTACTGTCCACAGGTTATCGACGTCTTCAAAACGAAGGTGGGTATGTTTAAAACCAAGTGGTGTGAGTCGATCAGCGATTAACTTCTGGCAGCCACCGTCTTCTGGAGTAATCGATTCGCACCTGACCAGCGCTTGTGTGAGTTCAATTGTCTTTGACATCGTCAGGTTTCCAGTGCCGAGTGCAGTGACTTGTGAAGTTGGGCGAGTTTGGCTTCATCGGTTATTTTTGTACGTGATTCGTTTTGTATGTAAAAAGAATCTTCAGCGGTTTCGCCGAGCGTTGTAATGTTGGCGGAGATAACACGGATACCACACTCTGCGAAGCACTGACCTATTGCACTCAGCAGTCCGGGTCGATCGATGGCTTTAACAAACAGGTTGGTTGAATCGTCAGACAGATTGTTGTTGAACTGAATGACAGGTTCGAATGTAAAGTGACTCAGTCTTCGAGGCGCCGGGGGATTTATGTTTTCCGGTGTTTGTTTTTTGATTAGCGTTAAATCCAGGTGTTTGTGAATACTGTCGAGGCGATGTTTGTCCTGAATGGTTTCCCCCTCCTGGTCAAGGACAAAAAAAGTATTTAGTGTCCAGTCATTGAGTGAAGTAATAATCCTCGCACTGACTATGGTCAGATTGAGTTGACCCAGTGTGGATACAATATGTGCGAAAAGATGGGTGTAGTCTTTTACGTGAATAAAAATTTCAGTAGAGCCTCGTTCTGTCTCCCTTCGCAGCAGTATCAGTGGCTCGCCTTTCTGCAGTACAGAAATGTTTTTGATGTGCCAGCCGATTTCATTTGAACTGTATTGCAGGAAGTATTGTTCGTCACAGTGTTGCCAGAATTTTTCTGTGGTCTCAAGACTTACCGAGTTTGTAGTGAGAAACTCTCGGGCTTGTTGTTTTTTTCTTTTGATAATTTCTGCCACATCAATCGGGTTATCCAGACCACGCTTAAGTGCGTTGGTGGTGTGGCGGTAGAGTTGTTCAATCAGATTTTGTTTCCACGAGTTCCATAGTTCAGGGTTGGTGCCGCGAATGTCTGCAACGGTGACCAGGTATAAAAAATCCAGATACCTCTGCGAGCCGACAAAGCGGGCAAAATCAAGAATAACGTCCGGATCTGATGTGTCCTTACGCTGTGCGGTCATTGACATATCGAGATGATGTCTGATTGCCCAGACAACAAGCTTACTGTCTTCGGCATCCAGTCCATGTTGTTTGCAGAAGTCAGTTGCATCTTCTGCCCCCAGTATTGAGTGATCACCGTTACGGCCTTTGGCAATATCGTGGAACAGGCCGATGATATACAGTAACTCCTGCTTTTCTATTTTCTGCATGATGGCAGAGCATTCAGGGTATTCTTCATTGTGGCGTGAAATGGCGAATCGTCGGAGATTCCTGACCACCATGAGTGTATGTTCATCGACCGTATAGATATGAAACAGGTCGTACTGCATTCGTCCGACTATTTTTTCAAAATTTGGCAGATACGCCGCAAGTACTCCGTAACGATTCATTAGTCTGAGTTTGCGGGTGATTTTTGCAGGCTCCTGAAAGAGCTGCATAAAGAGATCCCGGGCGATGACGTCGGATCGAAATTTTTTGTTGATAAGATGCAGGTTGCTTTTAAGGCTTCGTAGTGTGTGTGCGCCTATGCCGCGAACTTCTTCGTAGGATGCAAAAACCTGAAACAGCTCGAGCATTGCAGGTGGATACCGCGTAAATAAAGAATCATCTGCGCTTTCTATATATTCATCAACGATGAAAAAATTTTCATCGTATGTGGGCTTTTTGATCAGCTTTCCTGATGTAGAGAAATGAGCGCTCATTAGCTGCAACAGCATGTCATTCAGCCGTTCCACTTTGGTAACGGTGCGAAAGTAGAGTTGCATGAATTGCTCAACCGCCTCATTGGCATACTCTTCTGTTTGCTGGTAACCAAAATCGAGCGCCAGCTCCCGCTGGTAGTCAAACAACAGACGGTCTTCTTTGCGCGTGCTCTTGGTATGTAGCAGAAAGCGTATCCGCCAGAGTATGTCTCTCGCTTCAGTCAGTTCATCCAGTTCTTGTTGTGTGAGATAGCCATCAGCGACAAGAGCATGCAGATTCGACGTGCCGTATTGTCTTATCAGAATCCATTCAACGGTTTGAATATCGCGTAGTCCGCCAGGGCTCTCTTTCAAGTTGGGTTCGAGTCGAAAAGCTGTACCGAGAAATTTTTCGTGGCGCTGTCTTTGTTCTTGTAGTTTGGCAGTAAAGAACTTGTTAACCGGCCAAAGTTTGTCTGGCCTGGTGAGATCGGACAATTTATCGTACAGGTCTTTATTGCCGCAGACGTAACGGCTTTCTATCAGGTTTGTGATTACGGTGATGTCTGCTTTGGCTTCTTTGATGCAGCGGTTAACATCTCTGACACTATGACCAACATCGAGGCCGAGGTCCCACAGTTGTGTTACGAACTGGCCGATTTCTTCATCTGCATCGGTGAAGTTTTTACTGGTCAGTATCAGTATATCTATGTCTGATCGAGGGTGTAGTTCGGCACGGCCGTAACCACCAACCGCCACCATTGCAACGTTTTGCCGGGCTGATACCGGTATTAGCCGTTGCCAGATATGGGTGATAATCGAGTCGATAATGGCCGACTGCCAGCCAATGAGTTCTGCTGCAGGTGCACCATTGTGAAACAGCTCTTTTAATGCATTGTTTTTAGAGGCAAGTGCATCTTTGTAAGCTTGCAGAGTGCAACCGGCAGCGTCAATTTCTGCAAGCATCGCAGGCAGATGGATTAACGCGGTAATTTCCTGCGGTTGTTCTGCCATTCGTGTTTTTTAGTACTCTGCCGGTGACAGGGTGAACAGTTCATAGCCTGTTTCGGTGACAAGTACTGTGTGTTCCCACTGAGCTGACAAGCTGCGGTCTTTGGTAACTACTGTCCAGTCATCAGGTAGTAGTTTCACTGCGCGCTTACCGGCGTTTATCATCGGTTCAATGGTAAACACCATACCGGCTTCGAGTACCAGTCCTTCACCTGCGCGACCGTAGTGCAGGACTTGCGGCTCTTCGTGAAACAGCTTGCCGATACCATGGCCGCAATACTCACGAACCACCGAACATCGTTCAGATTCGGCGTATTGCTGAATAGCAGCGCCAATATCACCGAGTGTTGCTCCGGGTTTTACCTTTGCAATACCTCTGTTCAGACACTCTAATGCAATATCACAGATGCGTTTACCTTTAACGGTCGGTTCACCAATGTGATACATACGGCTGGTATCGCCATGGTAGCCGTCTTTGATGACGGTGACGTCGATATTGATGATGTCCTTTTTTTTCAGCGCACGGTCTCCCGGTATGCCGTGGCAGACCACGTGATTCAACGAGGTGCAGATGGACTTCGGAAAGCCGCGGTAGTTGAGCGGGGCAGGGATGCCGCCCTGAACTTCGGTAATGTGTTTGTGACAAATCTCATCCAGCTCGCCGGTGGTAACACCAACTTTGACGTGTTCGGTGATGAGATCGAGTACCTCCGCTGCCATGCGCCCGGCTACACGCATTTTTTCTATTTCAGACGGAGATTTTATCGGTACGGCGTGTCTGGCTGACATCTTTTTGTGTTGTCCTTGAGGATCTGGTTGTGCTGATTCTGATCAGTTTTGAGGCTGTGTGCGTTTCGGGCCCGGGTGTCGGAGGCTCGAGTTGACCTGCGGCCACGGGGTTCGCCAGGCAAATTCCGTAATCGCAGGAGCTGAATTACTCCAACTCGCTTATTGTATTGGAATAAACCGGCATTCTGGAATATAATTACCTGCTGGCTGGTGTGGAATTTGAACACTCGCCATTCAACCGGTTTTCCGGAATTCGCACGCTCCTGTATCTGATCATGCCGGGTGCCATTGTGCTGACGCATAAATGGTTGCATGTTCGACGGAGCGGAGGCCCAACCCAATACAATTGAGATTAGCATTATGTCTAAAGTAAGCATGCGCCAAATGCTTGAAGCTGGCGTGCACTTTGGTCACCAGACCCGATACTGGTGTCCTCAAATGGCTCCCTATATCTATGGTGAGCGCAATAAAATTCATATCTTCAACCTTGAGAGCACGGTTCCCGCACTCGACGATGCGATGAACTTTCTGAGCAGTCTGGCGGCAAAGAACGGACGTGTGTTGTTTGTTGGTACCAAGCGTGCCGCGCGTGACGCCGTGAAAAATGCAGCGACAGCCTGCAACATGCCCTTCGTCAATCGTCGCTGGCCGGGCGGCATGATGACTAACTTCAAGACCGTCAAGCAGTCGGTTAAGCGTATGCTTGAGCTTGAAGATATGTTTGCCAGTGGTGGTGAAGAGCGCCTTAGCAAGAAAGAAGCACTGACGCTGCGTCGTGAACTTGAAAAGCTCGAAAAAAGCCTTGGTGGTGTGAAAGCAATGGAACGCCTGCCGGATGCGCTTTTTGTCATCGATACCGGCTATGAAAACATCGCTATCGCAGAAGCGCGCAAGTTGGGTATCCCGATTGTCGCTGTAGTTGATAGCAATAACTCGCCGGGCCTGGTGGACTATGTGATCCCGGGTAACGATGATGCGGTTCGTGCAATACAGCTTTACGTCGACGCAGCAGCGGAATCTATTCAGGCCGGTAAAACCGCCGGCGCGGTTTCCGGCAGCAAAGAGTATGTTGAAGTGAAAGACGCACCAGCTGAGCCTACGCCTGAAGCGGCTGCAGCATCTGCGGCGGCTGAGGCAGAAGCAACGCTTGCGGCGGCAGCCAGTGACGCGGCAACAGACGCATCTCCGGCAGCGGAACCTGCTGCCCCGGCAGATGCAGCCCCGGCAGCTGACGCGGAAAAACCCGCCGATTCATAAAAACCAGGTCGCGGTTAGCCCGGTCTTAAGCTTCGATGCACGTTTGTGCGTCGATGTCGTCTGTATTGGCGGCGAAAATCTAACAACTGGTCAAAAACTGACCAAAAATTGAGGCCTGATATCAGGTCGGAATATAGGTAATTCAAATGGCAATTACAGCAGCAATGGTAAAGGAACTGCGCGAAAGAACCGGCGCGGGCATGATGGAGTGCAAAGGTGCACTGGTTGAGGCAAACGGTGACCTCGATGCCGCGGCCGAGCAGATGCGAATCTCCGGTCTGGCCAAGGCCGACAAGAAATCCGGTCGAGTAGCGGCTGAGGGCGTTATTGCGGTTGAAACCGGTGCCGACGGCAAATCTGTGGCAATGGCTGAAATCAATTGCGAAACAGACTTCGTCGCTAAAGGCGATGACTTCACCGGATTCGCTCAATCCGTGTGTAAAGCTGTGCTCGAACACAAGCCTTCCGATGTTGAAGCACTCGGGTCGCTTGATGCCGGCGGCAGCACCGTTGAGCAGATCCGTCAGGAACTGGTGTCCAAACTGGGTGAGAACATTCAGGTTCGGCGTTTTGTCCGGCATGATATGCAAAATGGTACTGCAGGTGTTTACAAGCATGGCGAGCGCATCGGTGTCGTCACCGAGGTGAGTGGCAAAGAAGAGCTCGCGCGTGATATCGCCATGCATATTGCCGCCAGCCGCCCGGTCTGTATTGGTGAAGCAGATGTACCGGCGGAGGTTCTTGAAAAGGAAAAGAAGATCCTCATGGCTGAAGCTGCGGAAAGCGGCAAGCCTGCAGAAATCATTGAAAAAATGGTAGAAGGGCGGTTGCGTAAGTATCTTGCAGAAATCACGCTGTTGGGTCAGCCATTCGTCAAAAATCCGGATCAAACCGTTGAAAAGCTTCTGAAATCGGAAGACTCTCAGGCCTACTTCTTTGAGCGCTATGAAGTCGGTGAGGGCATCGAGAAGAAGACAGAAAACTTTGCTGAAGAAGTGATGGCGCAAGTCAAAGGTGACTAGGCCAGCCAGCGCGACAGCTATTTTTGTCGCGCTGAATTCGTAAGCTCGCTACAAGGTCGCAATATTCAACACAGCAAGCAAAGCCGGCCAGTGAGCCGGCTTTTTTTGTGGCACAATCAAAGTCTTGGATGACTGCCACAGAAAACCGGTAATACAGTACTGTTGCGGTATTTATCGTTCGGTTATTGTCGGAAATAACGCAGCTAGCTGGCATGTCGGGCGTGAGTTCAGGGATGATGGCACTTGCGCCTTGTGCCGCGATACGCAGGCTCGCATAAGCAGGTGTGGATTAAAGCAATTGCGTTCGAATCTGTAACAGCAGATTTTGGTTAATTGCGTCGACACAGTTGATTCTTTAAAGTCTGATGAGATGTTCCGAGTGGCGGCCGATTCTAGATGTCTGCTCCACTGTGGCATTCGGAGAAAATATAAAGTGATTGATGATATAAAAAAAGATGCAGCTTCCCGCATGGGTAAAAGCCTCGATTCGCTGCAGGATCAATTCGGGCGTATCCGTACCGGTCGTGCGCATACCAGCTTGCTTGATCATATAAAGGTTGATTACTACGGCAATGCTTCCGCGTTGAACCAGGTGGCCAAAGTCGCAATCGAAGATTCACGCACTCTGACGGTAACACCGTGGGAAAAAGACATGGTCGCTCCAATAGAGAAAGCCATAATCAACTCCGATCTCGGGCTCAACCCTTCAAGTGCAGGTACTGTCATTCGTATCCCGATGCCACCGCTGACTGAAGAGCGCCGTAAAGACCTCGTACGGGTTGTTCGTCAGGAAGCAGAAAATGCCAGAGTCAGTGTGCGTAACATACGCCGTGACGCAAACGGTGACCTTAAAGAACTTCAAAAAGAAAAAGAGATTTCTGAAGATGAAGAACGCAAGGGGCAGGACCTGATACAAAAAGCCACCGATGAGTACATTGCCAAAGTAGATGAAATGCTTAAAGGCAAAGAAGCAGAATTGATGGAAGTCTGATCTATGTGTCAGATTAATTTCTCTGTATCGCGCCTTAGAATACAGCCGAAAACATAGTGATAGATCTACCAAGGCATATTGCCATTATTATGGACGGTAATGGCCGTTGGGCACAAAATCACGGTAAACAGCGCAGCGCCGGTCATCAGGCAGGTGTAAAAGCTACCCGCAATATCGTTGAGCACTGCGCAAGACTAAGAATAGAAGCACTTACGGTTTACGCTTTCAGTAGTGAAAATTGGCGGCGGCCTGAAAAAGAAGTGAGTTTCCTGATGGAACTCTTTGTAAAAGCTATTCGCAGCGAGCTAAACAAACTGCATGAAAATAATATTCGTGTGCAGTTCATTGGTGATTTATCCAGGTTTTCAGAAGGACTGCTACAAGAAATACAAACCGCTACATACAAAACTGCAGATAATACCGGTATGTTTTTAAACATCGCCGTTAACTACGGTGGTCGTGGCGAACTTGTTAATGCCATGTCACAGCTTGCCGCCAAGGTGAGAAGCGGTGAGATTGATGTTGCAGATATTACAGAAGATACGATTACCGAGCATACCTGGCTGGCAGAATGTCCGGAGCCTGATCTTTTTGTTCGTACTGGTGGCGAGCAGCGGTTGAGTAATTATCTTTTATGGCACCTCGCTTATACCGAGCTTGCGTTTACCAATACCCTCTGGCCTGACTTTAACGGTGAAGAGCTCGACAGCATAATAGAAGACTTCAGCAATCGGCAGCGTCGCTTCGGGCAGACCGGTGAACAGGTTAATACCGCATGAAAAGCATAACCCTTACCATCGATAGCAAAAGGTCTTTCATTGCTTAAACAACGCGTTATCACAGCTGTTATTCTTGCAACAGTTGCTCTGTGGGCACTGCTTGGCTGGAACGATCTATTCTTTGCACTGTTTCTACTTGCATTAACAAGTGCCTGCGCGTGGGAGTGGGGAGGCCTTGTAGCAGTTTCGCCGCGTAGTCTCAGAGTGGCTTATGTGGTCATTGTTACCATGGTGACCGCGGTTTGTCTGTTGAATGTTAACCATATGCTGCTGGTGCCAATGGTGCTAACCGGTGTATTGCTGTGGTTTGCGATCATTGGTGATCTGATGGTAAGGCCAACTATTGCTGCAACCATCACCGCTGACAGTACAGAAGAGCCACGCTGGATACTGCTGACGCTGGCATCGTTTTTACTGCTGCTGTGTGTTTGTTGTCTTCTATGGTTACGCCAGGCGCATGGGCCGGCAATAGTTATCTACGCTATCGCTCTGGTGGCGGCAGCTGATACAGGTGCGTACTTCTGCGGCAGAAAATTTGGTAAGCGTAAACTGGCAGAACAGATCAGTGGCGGCAAAACGATTGAAGGCGCGGCTGGTGGCATGCTGGCTGCCTTGTTGCTTGCAATTTTTGCCAGCGGCTACCTGGCCACAGAACAACTTAGTGCATGGTCTATTTTTATTATGAGTGTTTTCGCCGCACTGGCTTCAATAGCTGGTGACTTGTTTGTCAGTCGTGCCAAACGCACCAGAGATGTAAAAGACAGTGGTAATCTTTTACCAGGTCACGGTGGTGTGCTTGACCGTTTTGATGGATTGCTGGCTGCCGTGCCTTTTATTGCTTTCGCAGCGCTCTGGATCTAGGAGCTTGCGCGGCAGAACCTCTGCTACTGCGAACGCGCCCTGGCGGTGCGTTTTTATCGATCATTTTCGTTACGTATGAACAACTATGTGCCTCAAATGATCGTAAAAACGCCCTCGCCATGGCACGCTCTCGCTACGCAGACTTCTGCCGCGCAAGCTCCTAGCCTGCATTATTCACGAGGCGACCTGAAAGTTTGGCTTTTATGTCCTTATGATTTTATGTCTTTATTTAGGGTTTTTGCGGTAAATTTATGGTCAATTCTAAAATAACAGACTGTCTATTCGACGCCAGAGCCAATAGCGCGTCACATCTCACCCTATCGCCCTCGGCGCGTGGCGGGCCACGCTTCTCAGGCGATAGGATGACCTGTTTAGCGCTATTGACTCTGGGCGCCGAATCCTCATGAATAATGCAGGCTAGTACATGAATGGCAGTGAATCATCGCGTGAGACCATAGCCGTTTTTGGCTCCACGGGTTCTATCGGTACCAGTACGCTTGATGTCATTGAACGTAATCAATCGCGTTACCGGGTGGCAGCGCTTACCGCTAACACCAATGTCGAATCGATCTATCAGCAGTGTCTTAAACATAAGCCGGCTACTGCAGCGATGGCCACACATGATGCGGGTGTTGAGCTGGCGCGTCGGCTGAAAAACGCCAACTGCCGTACCACTGTTCTGAATAGTCCCGATGCATTGTCGCGTATTGCCGCGGATCCGTCAGTGCAGACTGTGATGGCGTCAATAGTCGGGTTTTCAGGCTTGAAACCAACTATCACAGCAGCGCAGCATGGCAAGCGGATACTACTGGCTAACAAGGAGGCAATGGTGGTTGCCGGTGAGCTGCTTAATCAGGCAGCACGTGCAGGTGGTGCCTGTATCATCCCTGTGGATAGTGAGCACAATGCAATCTTTCAATGTTTGCCGGAGAGCAATCGCTGCGATCCGGCCAGAAGTTTACATGGGGGTGTTTCGTCATTGGTGTTGACTGCATCCGGTGGTCCATTTAGACAGTTTTCTAACGAACAACTACAATCAGTGACGCTTGAGCAGGCACTCAGTCATCCCAACTGGGAGATGGGAACCAAAGTCAGTATTGATTCCGCGACCTTAATGAACAAGGGCCTCGAAGTGATCGAGGCAAGTTATCTCTTTGGTATTGATGAAAGTCTGATTGACGTTGTAGTACACCCCGAGAGTGCGATACATTCGATGGTCAGATATATTGATGGCTCAGTGCTGGCGCAGCTTGGCGTGGCCGATATGCGTACCCCTATCGCCAATGCTCTGGCGTGGCCGGAGCGCATAGATGCGGGTGTTGAGGCTCTTGATTTTGTCAGTCTTGGCACTATGCATTTTGAAGCGCCGGACACGGATCGATTTCCATGCCTTGCGCTGGCCCGCCAGGCGCTCAGGCAAGGGAAAGGTGCCACCGGTATACTGAATGCGGCAAACGAGGTTGCGGTGCAGCAATTTGTCGATGGAAGAATCGGATTTACCGAAATTTCGCGAATAAATGTCTACGTGTTGCAAAACTTCACGACGACCGCACCACAGAATGTTGAAGATCTTTTCACTATCGATCAATCCGCGCGTCAGTTTGCGCTAGAATATATTGATCAGGCAGTAGAATTGCCGATGGCGTAAATGCCGGCACACAAGCATTCATCGCTTGCGGCTGCGAGGTTTTTTAACCGTGCCTTACAACTGCGCCACGTATGGCTACAGGTAATTGTTAATGCAGAGTTTTATTTTAAGCGTAGTTGCCTTCATCATTGCTATTGGTGTACTGGTGACTATCCATGAGTTCGGCCACTATTGGGTGGCGAAGAAAATGGGCGTCAAGGTGCTGCGTTTCTCTATTGGTTTTGGCAAGCCATTATGGAAAAAAGTCGCAGGTGCTGACCAGACAGAATACGTTCTGGCAGCTATTCCACTTGGTGGCTACGTCAAGATGCTCGATGAACGCGAGGGTGCGGTCGATGCATCCGAAGTTGATCGTGCGTTCAACCGTAAAAGCGTCTGGGCCAGAATAGCCATTGTTATAGCTGGCCCGCTCGCCAACCTGATTCTTGCTGTATTCATTTACTGGTTGGTCTTTATTATCGGTATTACCGGTATCGTACCTATTGTTGGCGACCCGCCTGAAGACTCTCCGGCGGCTGTAGCGGGTTTTCAGCGTGAAGAAAAAATTGTTTCCATCAATGGTAAGGCAACGCCGACATGGAGCACAGTTTATGTCAGTCTGCTGGATGGTATCGTCAGTGGAGATGGCAATATTGATATCACGGTTGATGCGATAGACGGCACTTCTGTGACTCGCAAGCTCGCGCTGGCAAAAGAACTGTTGAATCAGCAAGGTGATGTCGTCGGATCAATTGGTCTGAGTCGCTGGTGGCCTGATGTTGATCCGGTGATCGGTGGTGTTGTACCCGGTGGTGCAGCAGAAGCCGCAACGCTTGCGCAGGGAGATCGAGTGCTTTCTGTTGACGGCGTGGCTGTTGATACATGGCGTGGACTGGTTGAAATTATCCGCTCCAGTGCAGATAAAACCCTTGATGTTCTGGTGCTGCGAGATAATTCGGAAATAAGTCTTCAGCTTACTCCTGCGCTGCGTGAATCACCGCAGGGCAATATTGGCTTTATTGGTGCGCGAGAAACGCAATCGCAGGCAGTCATAGATGAAAAACTGCGTACCGTCGAACGCTATCCACCGTTAACAGCGTTGGCTATGGGCTTTAACCGTACTCTTGAAATGATGGCTGTAAGCGTCAAAATGATCGGTAAGTTGCTAACCGGACAGGCGTCGTTAAAAAATACCGTCAGTGGTCCGATTTCAATCGCCCAGTTCGCAGGGCAGTCGGTCAGCGTGGGAATAGATCATTATCTAAGTTTCATTGCGCTGGTATCTATCAGTCTGGGTATTTTCAATCTCTTCCCGGTGCCTATGCTTGATGGCGGGCATCTCTTGTACTACGCAGTTGAAGTGGTAACAGGTAAGCCGGTATCGGATAAAATCCAGATATTCGGACAGCAGATCGGTATAGCGTTACTCGGCACACTGATGATCTTTGTGTTCTATCAGGACATCCTGAGACTGATGGGTTCTTAGGAATCTGAACAGCAGAGTCCGCATAGTCACAACATGGGCGAGGACATTATGCAGACTCCTTAGCCTGTGTATTTTTCATAAAACAATCCTGTATTTTTCAGTTTTTTACAGTTGGCGCTGCTGGTATTCTGCCTGAGAATAGCGATTGAGACAGGCTGTCCTGAGCGTTGTAGTTGCTGAAATTGTACTGCCAGTATCACATTTCAACACTGACCGAACTATCACAGTGATTTGCGGCAGTCTGACTGAGCACAGGCTGAATACCACAGGTAATAGTTCTCACAATTCGTGTTTACTAGGTTTAGATTCGGTAATTCATTTATCCCGAGGCAGTTGTTATTCTGGGTGGAATTCTCCGCTTGTTTATCATTCATGCCATCAGGTACCGTTTACCGAATCTTGTGTCATACGCTGGCGCTGGTTCTACTCAGCGCAACAGGTGTGTTCCTACCCGCCAAGCTGGTCGCCCAGGACACTGAGTTTGAAGTGGGTAATATCGTCGTGCGTGGCAACGAGGCGATCGCCACCGGTGACGTGCTAAGAAATCTGCCAATCAGATCCGGTGAGATTTTCAGGAGCAATGACAGCTCCAGACTAATACGCGCTCTATATAACACTGAACTATTTGACGACGTAAGTCTTGCCCGTGATGGCTCGACGCTCATTGTGGAAGTCGCTGAGCGCCCGACAATTGCCTTTATTGAAATCGTTGGCAATAAAGATCTTCCATCGGATCAGTTGAATGAAACACTTGAAGATATCGGCCTTGCAACAGGTCGGATATTCAGACGTTTTGTACTGGATAACCTTGAAACAGAATTGCGCCAGGTGTATTTCAGTCGTGGTCAGTACGACACTCGTGTTGTGTCTTCAGTTGAGGAGCTTGAGCGTAACCGCGTGAGTGTCAAAATCGACATTGAAGAGAGTGAGGTTGCCCTTATCAGCCACATGAACATTGTCGGCAATGAAGACTTTAACGAAGAGGAGTTACTTAAAATACTTGAGTCCGGTACCCCCGGCCTTAACCCGTTTGGTTCGCGGGATCAGTATTCACGTGCCAAGTTAGCTGCAGACACCGAAGCGCTTCGTGCCTGGTACTTTGATCGAGGCTATCTGCGCTTTGACATTACTTCCACACAGGTGACCATCTCGCCAGACAAAAAAGATATTAACATCACCATCAATATTGACGAAGGTGAGCGTTTTAATATCGGTGAAATTGATCTTGCCGGTCTGGAGGATGAGGTTGGTATTGCAGAGGAGGAATTGGTCGGACTGGTTCGGTTGCAGCCGGGTGAAATCTACTCACGAAGGCTTATGACGCAAAGCTCCAGTGCAATCAGCGACCGCCTTGGTGAGGCGGGTTATGCATTTGCTGATGTCAACGTTGTGCCCGAACTTGACGATGACACTGGCACGGTGGATCTGCAGTATGTTGTCGACTCGGGTAAGCGTGTTTATGTGCGCAGGATCTTTTTCAATGGTCAGGATCGTACGCAGGATGAAGTATTGCGTCGTGAGATGCGACAACTGGAAGGTAGTCGCTTTTCACCTGTAGCGCTGAACAGATCGCAAACCCGTCTGCAACGTTTGCCCTACATAGAGCGTGTATCAATAGCTACGCCGCGTGTGCCAGGTAGTGAAGATCTTGTAGATATCGCTGTGAATGTTCAGGAAGGATCATCAGGTTCGTTCGGTGCCGGTGCGGGCTTCGGATCTGACGGAGTTGTTCTTAACATTAACTTTACTCAGGAGAATCTGTTTGGTTCCGGTGAGCGGCTGGCGGTGGCTTTTGATAACAGTACCAGTCAGGACAGCTTTTCCGTTTCCTACACAGATCCTTACTACACCAATGATGGAATCAGTCGTAACATCAGACTGTTTCTGCGGCAAACAGATACTGGTAATTTTGAGTCAACTTCGAATTTCATTCTTGACAGCTACGGTGCAAGAGTTCGTTTCGGTGTTCCGATAAGTGAATTTTCTACATTTAGTCTTGGCTTTGGTTATGAGCGTGTAGATGTTATCAGTACTGCAGGTAGTTTGCCGTTTGTAACTGAATTTATAGAAGATGAAGGTTCTGATCATGACTTGTTCGATATAAGACTCGGTTATACACATGACACCCGCAATCGAACCATCTTTGCCACCAGAGGTGCGCGAAACTCTCTGAGCTTTGAAGCGACAACACCGAACAGCGATCTGACATACATTAAACTGGGTTATGGCTTTGAGATTTTCCATCCGATCAACAGGGCACTCACACTCGGATTCAGCACGCAGATAGATTATGGTGAGGGTGAGGAAGAGCTGGGTAGTTTGCCGTTCTTTCGCCGTTTCTTTGCCGGTGGTATACAATCCGTGCGCGGCTACAGGAGAAACACCCTTGGGCCTCAGGAAGAAGGGCCTGACGGTGATAGCGATGCCGTCGGTGGTGATTTGCGGACCACTGGTTCCCTTGAGTTGATATTCCCGCCACCGTTTGTTGGCGCAAACGGTGCGACCCGATTAAGCCTGTTCACTGATTTCGGTAACGTTTTCAGCGATGCCTCTGATTTTGCGACCGAGGACCTAAGAGGCTCTTTTGGTATTTCTTTTGTTTGGCTGGCACCAATAGGTCCATTGACGTTCAGCTATGCTGAGACTTTCAATGATGATGATGTTCCGGATGATTCCCGGCAGGAGTTCCAATTCACGATTGGTTCTATCTTTTAAAAAATGTGCTCGAGGCGACATTCGCCGCGCCTAAACAGCGTTGCCGGGCAGATTCAGCCGGTTTAATTCACAGGACCGGCAATACGGCTAT
Source organism: uncultured Granulosicoccaceae bacterium (assembly GCA_964550655.1). Classification (GTDB taxonomy): domain Bacteria; phylum Pseudomonadota; class Gammaproteobacteria; order Granulosicoccales; family Granulosicoccaceae. Next base: position 3,273 of record CAZKAQ010000038.1, on the reverse strand, counting down.
AGCGCCGATTGTAAATTAAGATAGAATCCACCAATGTCCCCATTTGATTCAGCTGGAGGAGTTTACGTTTGACATTGCGTTGCGCGATAATTTTCCTTGCGCTGGTGCTCAGCGGTGCGGTCGCAGCTCAGGAAATGAAAATCGGATTTGTCGATATTCCGTTTCTGATCGATGAAGCGCCTCAGGCCCAGGCTGCCAGCATCCGACTCGAGCGTGAGTTCGCCCCCAGACAGGAGCTCATCAAGGAGCAGAAAGCGGAGCTTGAAATCTTGCGCGAAGAGCTCGAAGACGACTCGCTCGACTCTGCGGCGCGCGCATTCAGAGAGCGCGAGTACCGGAAAATAGAGCGCCGAATGAAGCGGGACGAACAGGAATTCCGCGAAGAGCTCAACATACAGAAAAATCAGGAATTCAAAAAGGTCCGCGTCGATGTGTTGGATGCAATAGCAACATTTGCCAAACGCCATAACTACGACATGATCATCAGCGACGGTGTTTTGTTCGCCAACAAGACGGTAGACGTTACGGACAAAGTGCTCATTGAGTTACAACAGACTGTCACAGAAAATCTGCAAAGTAACTAACAGGCTGTCAGCGTGCCGGCAATGAATCAATAGCATGGCGGTCTCATTTAAATGTAGTGAGATTGCTGAAGCTATCGGCGCTGAAGTGATCGGCGATGGCAATATCGGAATCACATCGATAGCATCCATTGATACTGCAACAGAGGGCTCGATAACCTTTGTTGTGAGTCCCCGGTATCTCGATGAATTAAGATCGACCAATGCTTCGGCAGTAATCGTAACCCGCGACTTAAGCGGTGAAACCGACATTACGCGGCTGGTGATGGATAATCCTTATCTGGGGTATGCAAAGCTGACACGCCTCTGGGTAACACGCCAATCCCGTCAAAAGACACCATCTATACATAATTCTGCCAGTGTTGCTGAAAGCGCAGATATAGCCGATGAAGTAGAAATCGGTGCCAACGCTGTTATAGAAGAAGGCGCTGTGCTTGGCACAAGGGCAGTGGTAGGTGCCGGGGCTTACGTTGGTAGAGATACAGTCATTGGTGACAACACGACCATTCATCCCAATACAACAGTTTTACACGGGTGCAAGGTAGGCTCTGACTGTGAGATTCACAGTGGTGCGGTGATTGGTGCAGATGGTTTCGGTTTCGCCCCCACACCTGACGGCTGGGAGAAAATCTATCAGCTGGGTGGCGTCAGAGTAGGTGATCGAGTCAGTATTGGAGCGTGCACTACGGTAGACAGAGGTGCGCTTAAAGATACTGTCATTGGCAATGGCGTTATCCTCGACAACCATATTCAGGTCGCACACAATGTCATCATTGGAGAAAACACCGCCATCGCCGGTTGTACCGGAATCGCCGGCAGCACCACAATCGGTGCGAATTGCAGAATCGGTGGTGCTGTATCGATAGTCGGGCATATCAGTATCAGCGATAATGTTCTGATTACCGCCAATTCTTTTGTCAATCGTGCTGTTACCGAACCCGGAAGTTATTCGTCCGGTTTCCCGTTGCAGCCATCAAAACAGTGGCGTAAAAATGCAGTGCGTTTGCACAAGCTCGATGAGCTCAGCAGGCAGGTGGGTAAACTGAAATCCTGATGCACTGATATAGCGATCTGTTTTCTATAGAATAGTCAGTCTCGCTTTTCTTTGTGGAGGATTCTTGGACACACTCGATATCACCGAGATCGTTAAATACCTGCCTCATCGATACCCGTTCCTGCTGATAGATCGGGTCACCGGTATCGAGCCCGGGGTTGGATTAAACGCCATCAAGAATATCACCGCGAATGAGCCGGTCTTTACCGGTCACTTTCCACAGTTTCCGGTTTTTCCAGGGGTCATGATTCTTGAGGCCATGGCGCAGTGTTGTGCGGTATACACGTTTCGGGAACTTGGTGGTTACCCAAGTGAGGAGACACTTTATCTGCTCGTTGGTATAGACAAGGCACGCTTCAAGAAACAGGTTGTACCCGGTGACCAGATGAAGCTTAACGTGGTGCATCAAAAGACCCGCAGAGGAATTTCGCGTTTTGATGCAACGGCGCAGGTGGATGATGACTTGTGCTGTAGTGCTGAGATAATCATCGCTAAAAATGAGATCGAGCTGTGATTCACTCTTCCGCCGTTATTGATCCTGCGGCAAGCGTTCATGAAAGTTGTACCATTGGTCCGTTTGCGGTGATTGGTGCAGATGTCGTTTTAGGTGCCGGAAATACGGTTGGCCCACATGTAGTGATTAGCGGCCCCACTACTATCGGTGAAGACAACCACATTTTTCAGTTTGCCTCTATTGGTGCTGATCCACAGGATCTCAAGTTTGATGGTGCCGATAGTCGCCTACAGATAGGCAGTCGTAACAGAATCAGAGAATTTGTCACGATTAACCGGGGCACCTCCGGTGGTGGCGGTTTAACCTGCATCGGTGATGACAACCTGCTAATGGCATATGTTCACATAGCGCATGATTGTCGGGTGGATAATCACACTGTGTTTGCAAACTCGGCATCGCTCGCAGGTCATGTCAGCGTAGGCGACTATGCCATATTGGGCGGCTTTTCTCTGGTGCATCAATTCAGTCGAATCGGTGCACACAGTTTTTCGGGCATGGGCTCAGTCATTAACAAAGACGTCCCGCCTTACGTGCTTGTCAGTGGTCATTTTGCCGAGTCAAAAGGAATTAACAAAGAGGGCCTGAAGAGGCGGGGCTTTAGCGTGGAAGAAATCAGAGCAATTCAGCAGAGCTATGTAAAACTGGTACGCAGAAAAGGCGTAATTGAAGATGAAGTATTCGCCGAAGTAGAACAGCTCGCCACAGAGTATCAAGGTGTTAAGCACATGCTTGAGTTTGTGCGTTCTGCCAGCAGAGGGATTGTTAGTTAAACTACCAGCTCGGTTTCCCTGCATCTGATACGAAAATCTGCATAGCCTGTAACAACGATAGCGGTTGAAGAGTATTGCTTCGGCCAGCCGGTCCGAGAGCCCTTCAAGCCGGGCTGCCCCTGGACGAGCAGGATCGCTATCATCACCTGTTCATCCAGTGATACCCTAACCCGGACTATTTACGAAATCGACGGCATCTCGCTTGATCTTTGATTCCACCCTAAGATAGCTTTAAGAGGGATTTTTTCTTTTGCAAATATCAGTAAGCCATGTTTATAACAACAAGGGGCTGCAAGAAGAAAATTCACTGTGAAACCAAATCTCTGCGCGATATGCTCGCCACTTCATGAATAG
>CAZKAQ010000037.1:0-29606 GCA_964550655.1 uncultured Granulosicoccaceae bacterium | reverse complement strand
CAGGTCGCCTCATGAATAATGCAGGCTTGCAGGTCACCCGCTACTGTGGAACAGGATTGGAGACAACTTAATGTCAATGTCGGATAGAGACGGTGTTATATGGCTCGATGGTGAGCTGGTTCCATGGCGCGAGGCAACCGTTCATGTGTTAACCCATACGTTGCACTACGGGATGGGAGTATTTGAGGGGGTGCGTGCCTACGATACGCCTAAGGGGCCTGCGATCTTCAAGCTTGAGCAACACACCAAACGCCTGTTTAATTCTGCGAAAATCCTGCGTATGGAGATTCCCTATGGCTTTGACGAACTATGTGAAGTGCAGAAGACTGTCGTGCGGGAGAACAATCTGGACTCAGCCTATTTGCGACCCATGTGCTTTTACGGCAGTGAGGGTATGGGTTTAAGGGCAGACAATCTGTCAGTCCACTGCATGATTGCGGCCTGGGAGTGGGGAGCTTATCTTGGCGCTGAAAATCTCGAGAAAGGCATCCGCATAAAAACCTCTTCCTTTACACGTCATCACGTGAATATCTCAATGTGCAAGGCCAAAGCCAATGGCCAGTATATGAATTCAATGCTCGCATTGCAGGAAGCACTGCAGGATGGCTATGATGAAGCCTTGCTGCTTGACAATGAAGGCTACGTGGCAGAAGGCTCTGGTGAGAACTTTTTTATTGTCCGCGACGGCTCTATTCATACGCCTGATCTGACTTCCGCACTTGACGGCATTACCAGACAAACCGTTATGGATTTTGCTGTAGAGTTAAACGTACCTGTCATTGAAAGACGCATCACACGCGATGAAGTGTATATTTCCGATGAAGCGTTTTTCAGTGGCACTGCAGCAGAGATTACGCCTATAAGAGAGGTCGATAATCGCACTATTGGTAATGGTTCACGCGGTCCGATCACTGAGAAAATCCAATCAATGTATTTTGATGTGGTGCAGGGAAAATCAAGCAAGTATGCCTCGTGGCTAACACACGTCCAGGCTGGATAATACCGGATAATACATCCACATTATTTGTGAATAAACCAGTCTGGTTTATAATTGCATACTGTAATCAAGGTAGCCGTTCAAATGACAGATCAAAATCAGGAAACCAAAACAGTGGAGGCAGTTAAATTGAAATCCACTGAGTTGCCGGCGTTTTGCCCGACTGAAGAAATGGGGCTGTGGAATTCCCATCCGCGGGTCTATATTCCACTGGATGAAAAGAAGGAGGCAAATTGTCCCTACTGCGGAACGCTCTTTAAACTCGTTGAAGAATGATTGCGTTTTGTTGTATCTGAAAATAAGAAAGGACTGGCATTGCCAGTCCTTTTAGTTTGATTAAATGTGGTTTTTAAAAAGCGTTATTCTGCTTGTTGCCTTAACTTTGTTTATCCATGAATTAGTCGAGATTAACTTCCCGGAGTAAGAGACTTGCTAACAGAATCAATATGTTTCTGTGCGAGTATACCTGCCGCCAGTCTCAGCTGCAGACTGCTGATAACATATTGATGACGTGCAGCTGCGTAGTCTGCATAGGCATCAAATGTATCACGTAACGATACCAGTACTTCGACTGCGGTTCGTGTACCGGCGTCAAATCCTGCCTGCGTAGCATCTTTTGCTACTTTGGTAGAATCGAGGGCTTTTCCAAGAGCGTTGGACTGACTGATATCTGCAAGTACCGTCAGATAAGCATCTCGTGTTTCCTGAATAACTGCACGACGTACTGTTTCCAGATTGAATGAGGATTGAGTCGAGCGCGATTTTGCCTGTCTGATCAATGCGCTGGTGCGGCCACCGGTAATGAAAGGGTACTCAAGTTGTAGTTGTATCTGGCCTGACTCTCTTTGTATTTCCTGCTGCAGGTTGACGGGCTGTTCGGACGACTGGTTCTGATAGCCGGCAATTAATGCCACGGTCGGAAGTCTGCCAGCGCGCTCGATTTTTATATCGGCAACTGCCAACTCGAATTCCTGTTCAGCGACTGCCAGACGCGGATTATTTTTTGTTGCAACTGCAATCCATTCTTCAACCGAGGTTGGCTCCGGTGCCGTCAGTGCTGCATTGGCTGCCAGACCGTCAAGCGGTGGGACTTCTTCATTGATGATCACCCGCAGTGCTTCTTTTGCTAACGCCAGTTGATTCTCTGCTACGACCTCTCTCGCTACCGCAAGGTCAAGCTGTGCCTGCGCTTCTTTGACGTCTGTAATCGCTGTCAGGCCGACATCAAATCTGCGCTCGGCCTGCTCCGTCTGGCTTGCTATTGCTTCGCGAGACGAGCTGGCAGCACTGAACGCCTCTCTTGCTGTCAGCACATTGAAGTAGGCCTCAGCGGTTCTGAACATTAAGTTCTGCTCTGCCTCTTTGAGTGTTGCTTTAGCCTGAGCGACGGCTACGCGAGCTCTGGCGATAGTGCGGGTTGCGGTAAGATTAAATACGTTTTGCGTAATAGAAGCGCCAAGAGAGTCGGACTCAAAAGTACCGCCTCCATCATCGTTGTCTTCGTTCTGGGCGATGTTTGCAGCAATGGCGATCTGTGGACGCATAGCTGACTTTGCCAGCGGCAGTGCCTCCAGAGCTGCCTCATACTGGGCTCGACTGGCCTGAATAACGGAGTCTCTGGCTTCCGCCATCTCGTAGATGTCAGATAGATTGGCGGCGCTGGCAATTTGTGCTGGAAGCAGGGGGGCGGCCAATAAAAATGGTAGGTAAAACTTGAGCGTCAAGCGCGAATTCATCTTGTTTTTCTCTAAATACCAAACAGCTGATTATGGTGCCGCCACTACACCGGCACTTTTGTTATACGTTGAATGTAGATGGTATTTTGAGTTTGTGGGCTATTTTTGTGTAAATTTTAGCCTCTTGGTAACCCTCGGGCTTTGCCTGCCGCGAGCTGTTTACCGTTATCCCGGTGATGTGATGGCCCCGGTCCTTCGGCCGGGACTGTGCGCGAAGCGGCTCAGCTATGTGCCCACAGCGTTTTTTACAGGAACTGCGGGCTCTTCTGCAGTCGCTTGTCTTCAGAATACGAAGCTGTTTGTTTCGGCGGCAGGTGCTGCCGGAATCAATGCCGGTATGTGGGTATCGAGAACGCTTTGTTCCAGCCAGTCAGCATCGCCGATACGCCGGATCACGAAGGTTTCCATGGTGGGTTCTGCCTCGTTACCGACGGTAATGATCAGCCGGCCATTGAGCGTCAGCCTGGTTTTCAAACGCTGCGGTATGGTTGGCAGCGAGCCATTGACAATGATCGCGTCATAGCTGGTTTTGTCCGGCAAGTCCGCTATCAGATCACCGGTGAAGAACTTGATGTTATCAATGCCGCACTCGGCTGCAAATCGCTGGGCATCGTTGTTGACCGCTTCCTGTGTATCGATAGATTCAACGTGTTTGCACATTTTTGCCGCGCAGGCAGCGAGGTAGCCAGTGCCACAACCGATAATCAGGGTTCGATCATCCGTTTCGAGTACGGCTGCCTGTAGCAGTCGCGCTTCGATATTCGGGTTCAGCGAATAGCGGCCGTTACCGAGTGGAATACGAGTGTCTGAATAGGCCAGGCCCTGATGCTCTTCAGGCAGAAAAGTTTCTCTCGGGATTTCTGCCAGTGCGTTGAGGACTCTCTGGTCAAGTACGTCCCAGGGGCGTACCTGTTGTTCGATCATGTTGGCTCTGGCGTTTTCGAAGTTCATCACTTCGTGCTCCGTAATAATTTATCGGCGTTATGATAGTGAGTTTCAGATGATTTTAGAACTTAATTGCATTAACGATGACAAGATTTGCCGGATCGCTCTTGCGCGGGTCAGCGTTTGGCAGCTTGACCGCTGCAGACTAAAGGGCTGTTAAGGCTGGTTAGTGTCCCTGAGGACGCGCGTTTGCAGGGCGTGGCTTACTGGATGACCCCGGTTTACGCCGCCGATTGCGGTTGTTGGGCTTTCCGCTGCCGCTTTTGTTGCGTTTACCATGATCAGGCGCTTTATTGCGTTGAATCTTTGCAGGTGGTGCCGGGCTAATCAGCAGGTCATCGGTGAGATTGCCCGATTCGATTTCGTGACCAAGAAGTTCCTCGATCTCCGGCAGAGAGAACACATACTCTTCGCAGGCAAATGATATCGCTTCACCGGATTCACCGGCGCGAGCTGTTCGGCCGATACGATGCACGTAGTCTTCAGCGTTTTGCGGCAGATCGTAGTTGAAGACGTGAGTGACACCTTCAATGTGCAGACCACGTGCTGCCACATCAGTTGCGATTAATGTATTGAGGTTGCCCGATGCCAGTTCCTGTATGAGTCTTTGTCGTTTGTTTTGTCTTACATCGCCTGAGAGCACTTCAGCCGGTGTGTCATTGCCGACAAGATAAGACTGTACTTTCTCTGCGGATCTTTTTGTATTGACGAAAATAATGCTGCGTTGCGGTTGCATTTTCATCATCAGGCCAAGCAGCAGAGGAATCTTTTCATCCGATGCAGGATGAAAAACTACCTGATGTACTTTCTCGGCAGCAATTCTGTCAGATTCTGTTTTCAGTCCGACGGGGTTGTTCATGTGTTCGTATGCAAGCTCCATCACCCGATGTGAAAGTGTTGCAGAGAACAGCAGATTGAGTCTTTGCTCCGGGTCCGGCATGCGGCGCAGCAGATAACGTATGTCTGCAATGAAGCCGAGATCAAACATTCTGTCTGCTTCATCGAGTACCACCACCTGGATCTTTTTCAGTGAGAATACTTTCTGTTTAAAGTAATCAATAATACGCCCCGGTGTGCCAATCAGAACATCTGCACCCTGCTGTATATTGCGTCTTTGTTTTTCGTAGTCGGTACCGCCATAGGCGAGTACAGTTTGAAAATTTAAATTCCCGCCCAGTTGCTGTGCATCTTTATGGATTTGAATGGCCAGCTCGCGAGTGGGTGCGAGAATGATGGCGCGTAACTCGGTTGGTTGTCGGTTCTCATCAGCTGGATTGTCCAGCAGGTATTGATACATGCCGAGCAGGAAGGCTGCGGTCTTGCCTGTGCCTGTCTGAGATTGTGCGGCAATGTCTTTGCCTTTGAGCATCAGCGGCAATGAGAGCTGCTGAATTTCCGTGCAGTAGCTGAGTCCCGCACCACTTAAAGCAGAGCCCAGATCGGGGTTTAGCGCAAATTCGCTGAAACTGACGGACGTCAGATAATTGGATTTCATGTGCGGAGCATAGCCTATTTCACGCTGAAACGTGATAAACGGTCAATATGTCTGTTCCGTGAGCGAAATTTCTTGCGAGGTCTCTTGTGTTTTTAGTAATGCTACATATCATTGTCGGTAGTTCATTTACCTCAAGGGGAAGCCGTTGCATCAGAACATTGTTGAAGTCACAGATGATAACTTTGACGAGGAAGTACTTCAGTCAGAGGTGCCCGTGCTGGTAGATTACTGGGCAGAGTGGTGTGGCCCCTGCAAAATGATCGCGCCGATCCTCGACGAGATTGCAGAAGAGTATGGTGAAAAAGTAAAAATCGCTAAACTCAATATTGATAATAACCAGAATACACCACCAAAGTACGGCATTCGTGGCATACCAACGCTTATGCTGTTTAAAAACGGATCAGTAGAAGGTACCAAGGTCGGTGCACTTTCAAAATCCCAGTTAGCGGCTTTTATCGATACTAACGCCTAGTATCGTGTGCATAGTGTCCACTTAGGACACAAATATTGGTAGCCTGGGATTAGACCGGATTGCGCAGATGTTGCGCAACCGGTTGTTTTGAAGCAATTATTCATTTCCCTTTTTCTGTATTTATACTAGAATACAGTGTAATGTGTGCGACTAAACGTGTCGCATTGCTGGACGCACGTGGACACGCGTGATATGTTCCGGCCTCTCGCATACCCATAGAATTTGCACGTCCTGCTGCTCATTCTGATTAGAAAAAATTCTCTCCTGACAAGCGCATCCCGTTACTGGCTTGTCTATATTTCCTACCTTACAGCTTGCATACTCCATCTATGAACCTAACTGATCTGAAGAAAAAATCTGCCAGTGAGTTGGTTGAATTAGCGCAGTCCGAAGGGCTCGACAATGTCGCCCGTTCGCGCAAACAGGACATAATTTTCTCACTTCTGAAAGCGCATTCCAGAAAAGGTGAGGACATTTTTGGTGGCGGTGTGCTGGAGATATTGCAGGACGGATTCGGCTTCCTTCGCTCAAGTGACAGTTCTTATCTGGCAGGTCCGGACGACATCTATGTCTCTCCCAGTCAGATCAGACGTTTTAATCTTCGTACCGGTGACACGATTTCCGGCAAGATCAGACCACCCAAGGATGGTGAGCGATACTTCGCCCTGTTGAAGGTTGATGAAATCAATTTCGGCGCACCCGAAGAAGCACGCAATAAAGTCCTGTTTGAAAACCTCACACCGTTGCATGCCACAGAACGTTTAACGCTTGAGTTGGGTAACGGCAGTACCGAAGACATCACCGCCAGAACGATAGATTTTGTTGCACCCATTGGTAAAGGTCAGCGCGCACTGATTGTGTCGCCGCCGAAAGCGGGTAAAACGATGATTCTGCAGAATATTGCCCAGAGCATCGCGCACAATGATCCGGATTGTCAGTTGATTGTACTGTTGATTGATGAGCGTCCGGAAGAAGTCACCGAGATGGAACGCATGGTACAGGGTGAGGTAGTTTCCAGTACCTTTGATGAACCCGCCAGCCGACATGTTCAGGTAGCGGAGATGGTCATAGAAAAGGCCAAGCGACTCGTAGAGCATAAAAAAGATGTGGTAATTCTGCTTGATTCGATCACCCGTCTGGCGCGTGCATACAACACTGTTATTCCATCGTCAGGCAAGGTGCTTACCGGTGGTGTAGATGCACATGCGTTGCATCGTCCGAAAAGATTTTTCGGTGCAGCCAGAAACATTGAAGAAGGTGGAAGCCTGACCATTGTTGCAACCACACTTGTCGATACCGGTTCGAAGATGGATGAAGTCATCTACGAAGAATTTAAAGGCACCGGTAATATGGAACTACATCTCGACCGACGCATTGCAGAAAAACGTACCTTTCCTGCAATCAGTGTGAACCGTTCGGGTACACGTCGTGAAGAGTTGATGATTGGTCCTGAAGAATTGCAGAAGATCTGGGTGTTGCGAAAATTTTTGCATCCAATGGATGAAATTGAAGCAATGGAATTTTTAATGGGTCGTCTGCAACAGACTAAAACCAACGACGAATTTTTTGATGCGATGAAGCGCTAAGCATCTGAACCTGCGGCCGGTCGTTATAAAACTTTTGGCCCTAATTCAGGCTTGGCTCAAGCTTGGCTCAGGCTTGGTTTTCAATTGCTCGATAGGCAATATCTTTTCTGAAGTACCTGCCATTAAAATTAATTTTATCGACTGCTGCGTACGCTTGTTGTTGTGCATCTTTGACTGTTGCACCGGTAGCAGTAACACACAACACCCTGCCACCACTGGTGACAACTTTGCCGTCTTTAATGGTTGTTCCGGCGTGAAATACTTTCGTGTTGCCTGATGTTTGCTCCAGACCGGTAATTGTATCGCCCTTATTATAGCTTTCCGGGTAGCCGCCTGCGGCGAGAACAATGCCTACTGCGGGCTCATCAGTCCATTGTGCTGTTATCTTATCAAGTCTGCCTTCTATGGCTGCATCACAAAGCTCTATAAGATCAGATTTAAGCCGTAACATAATCGGCTGGGTTTCCGGATCGCCAAATCGCACGTTGTACTCCAATACACGCACGTTACCCTGCGGGCTGATCATTAAGCCTGCATAGAGAAATCCAGTGAAGCGATTGCCGTCAGCTGCCATACCTTTAATGGTTGGTTCAATCACTGATTGCATGATAACGGTGTTTAATTCCGGTGTTTCGGCTATCGCAGGAGAGTATGCACCCATGCCGCCAGTGTTGGGGCCGGTGTCACCTTCATCACGCGCTTTGTGATCTTGTGATGTTGCCATGGGCAAACAGTGCTGACCGTCTACCATACAGATAAAACTGAGCTCAATGCCGTCAAGAAATTCTTCGATAACCACTTTACTGCCGGCATCACCAAATCGATTTGCAGACAGCATATCAGTGGCAGCCGATATTGCTTCTTGTTTGGTTTGTGCGATAACTACCCCTTTACCAGCTGCAAGACCATCTGCTTTTATAACCACCGGTATGTTGCATTGTTCGATGTATTCACAGGCTTGATTCAAGTCTGTGAATACGCCGTAGGCGGCAGTCGGTATGTTGTGTCTGGCCAGAAAGTCTTTGCAGAATGACTTGCTGCCTTCAAGTTGTGCGGCGTTTTTGTCTGGCCCGAAAATCCGCAGATTCAGGCTGTTGAAATGGTCTACGATGCCTGCGACCAGAGGTACTTCGGGGCCGACGATGGTCAGATCGATATTGTTTTCTTTTGCGAATTCCGCCAGTGCGTTGATGTCATCTGCCGGTATATCAATATTGCTTATCGATTCTTCGAGCTCGGTACCAGCATTGCCAGGTGCGACAAACACCTTATCTGCCTTTGCAGACTGTGCAGCTTTCCATGCCAGTGCATGCTCGCGCCCGCCGGAACCGATAATCAGAATATTCATAGTGCGATTGAGGGATTTGTTGCGAGGAACGGTATTTTACCTTGTCCCCTGCGGAGTGGGAACCGAAATGAAAAGCGCTTTTTTAAGGGCCGATCGAGAGTGGAAATTGGCTGCAAACTATTGCGGCGCTGTGTCAGTATAACCGGCTCTTGATTAATCGGGTGAGTTGCAATGGTTGTACAAATTCCATTTCAAAAGCATCTGGATTTTGAATACGGAAAAGTGGATCAGTTATCGCCGTTGATAAGACGCGTTATCGCCGATAACCCGAGCCCGTTTACCTTATTTGGCACCGGTACTTATATTGTCGGTCGTGGTCAGGTGGCAGTGATTGACCCGGGTCCCGCTGATCAAAAGCATATAGATGCTATTTTAGCGGCCACAAAAGGTGAGGTGATCACGCATATATTTGTCACCCATACCCATGTTGATCACTCACCGGGTTGCGCTCTGTTGCAACAACATACGGCGGCTCCAAACTATGCCTATGCACGGCATGGATCGGGTCGTGAACGTGACGATTCAGATTTTGGTGCAGACTGGGATTTTACACCGGATATTCTGCTCGCAGATGATGAGAGTGTTGAGTCAGACACATGGTCGCTTAGCGCGCTGTTTACTCCGGGTCATGCATCTAACCATTTAAGTTTTTATTTATCACAGGAGCGTGCGCTGTTCTGCGGTGATGCAGTGATGGGCTGGTCGACAACGATCGTGTCACCGCCGGACGGCAATATGGTCGACTATATGAAAACCCTGCAACGACTGCTCGAGCGTGACGATGCTGTTTACTATCCAACGCATGGCGCGCCGATACAAACGCCCGGCCCTTATCTGCAAGCGCTTTATCAACACCGGCTGGAGCGCGAGCAGCAGGTGATTGACTGCGTCGCATCCGGGCTGCATACGGTGGAAGCCATGCTGCCTGTTATTTATCATGAGCTTGACAAGGCAATGTATCCAGCGGCACAACGCAGCCTGATGGCGACGATTGAATGTCTTGTTGAGCGGCAGCAGCTGGTGACTCATATCATCGATAACAAATTACAGATTCGCTTAGCCGTTGAGTGAGATTCTGAATGAACATGTAAAGGAATACACTCAAAATGCTTCAGAAATGTAACTATTGACGGAGTGTAACCTTCCCGGAGCGTGTGAAAACGCGATCTAGCACGAATATTTCTATTCTGGAATTTGAACTTGTGCTCGTGACAGGGTTACACTAAATCCTCACGTAGAGAAAGGGATCTGTCATGGCAAGTGAAAATACTTGGCCAGTTGTACAGCCGCTACCCAGAATCATCGTGCAACTCGGACTAGCCGTAATGTTTGTTTTGGGTCATGCGTTGCTATGGAATGATCGTAGGGTTGCCAGAGCTGTTACTGAAGCTGCAAAACCTGAAGTTGAAAAGTCTATAGGTTTGCCAGCCTATAAGTAGTATTCATTGGCGCTGCTAACTACGCCGGATGCATGGTAGTAGCGTGGAAGTAATTGAATCCTTGATAAACCGGTAATCAATCGGTTTTGTTTTTAATAAACATCAAAGTTGTTGTGTCAGGGGACACGTGTCTCGGCCCCGATGCTGTTTTTCTGCCTGTAATCCGGATCGTTTTCGGTGTCGCCACGTACGCCGTTTTATCGCTTCGTACTCATACTCAACCTTCCGGCGAACCAGCCAGTGCTGCGTGATACAGCTGATATTGAACGAGTCATCCTTGAAGATATTCCACTTCTCGATGTGCGCGCACCGATAGAGTATGAGCGTGGCTGCATAGGTGATGCGGAAAATATTCCGCTGCTGGATAACAAGCAACGCGAGATGGTCGGTACCGAGTATGCAGACAAGGGCCACGATGCGGCTCTTGAGCTGGGCCTCAGACAAGCCACCGATGAAGTTAAAGCGAGTCGGGTACGACAGTGGAGTCAGTTTACCGAACGTAATCCCGAAGGCTATCTTTACTGTTTCAGAGGTGGGTTGCGCTCAGCGATTACACAACAATGGCTGCAGGAAGCAGGCATTGAATACCCGAGGATTATTGGTGGCTATAAAGCGATGCGCAGCTATTTGTTGCAGCAGTTTGAGCGACTTGCCGCAGAGGGCAACATACTCGTACTGGCGTCACCGACCGGTTGCGGTAAGACAAATCTGATTTGCCGCCTGAGTCAGAGTGTCGATATAGAAGGTCTGGCAAAACACCGTGGCAGTGCATTTGGTAGTTTGTTTGTGCCTCAACCGAGTCAAATAAACTGGGAAAACCAGGTAGCCTCTGAATGGCTGAAAGTAAGCAGAAAAAGCGCTCAGCCTGTTATGTTTGAGTCAGAATCACATCTGATCGGGCGGATATCACTTCCGGAATTTCTACAAAACGCATTGCGCGCAGCACCTGTAGTGGAACTTGTCGCATCCACTCAGGATCGAATCAAACAAATCCGTGTAGATTACATTGGTACCGCAATGAATACCTACCGACAGACAATGACGGAAGATGAATGTTATCAGCAGCTGGAAACCTATATCAGTCATAGTCTTAGCAGAATTCAAAGGCGTCTTGGTGGTGAACGACACAAGCGTTTGAGTGCCCTGGTGCCGACGGCGGTTGCTGAACTAAAGGCAGGCTCGAGTACAGTGTCTCTTGATCTTATAGTTAAAACACTGCTGCATGACTACTATGATCCGCTCTATGCGCACAAAATGATTGGACGTGAAGATCAGGTTGTATTTAAAGGCAGTGCAGACGAAATAGTATCGTGGTTAAGAGAATGTCCGGCTTGATAGCACTGAAAATTCGAGAACAATAAACGTGAGTGTTGAAAGAGATTTGGTTTTTATCGGTGGTGGCCACACCCATGCACTGGTAATAAAAAAGCTGGGCATGAATCCCATTGAAGGGGTTCGGATCACACTGATTTCAGAGCAAACACTGACACCTTACTCAGGCATGCTGCCGGGCTTTGTGGCAGGGCACTATAGCTTTCTCGATGCCCATATCGATTTGAATCGGCTCTGCCAGTGGGCCAACGTTCGATACATACGTGGTACTGTTACCGGCATCAACGCAGATACCAACACGGTCAATCTCGATTCCGGTCTTTCAATTACCTACGATCGACTAAGCATTGATGTTGGTTCTACGCCGGACCTTTCTGTACCTGGCGCAGGCGAACATGCGGTCGGCGTGAAGCCGGTAAGTCATTTTGGTGAAATCTGGAACACATTGCTGCATGCGTCCGAAACTGCTGTTGGTGAGTGGGGAGTCGTAGGTGCCGGCGCCGGTGGGGTAGAGCTGGTGTTGGGAATGGCGCACCGTTTAAAAACCAACAGTGCACTGAAATTTCATCTGCTTTTCTCCGGTGAGCATGTGTTACCGGGTTATCCGGAAAAAGTGGTATCAATTGTCGAAGCAGCGCTGGCTGATAAAAACATAACTTTGCATCCGAATTTTCGTGTCGCAGAAGTAAAGCAAAATGGTCTGACCGCGACTGACAATAAAAAAGTAACTCTGGATAAAAGCATCTGGTGTACCGGGGCTGCTGCTGCCGGCTGGCTGGCAGAGACCGGATTTGATGTTTCCGAGCGCGGATTTATTGCGGTCAATGAATACCTGCAGAGTACCAGTCACAGCAATGTGTTTGCCGTTGGTGACTGCGCCGATATGCTATCGGACCCGCGACCCAAAGCGGGTGTATACGCTGTGCGACAAGCGCCGTTTTTGGCAGACAACCTGCGCGCGGTTTTCAGTGCTGAATCTACTGAACTTAAACCTCTTAAACTTCAAACAGACTTTTTGTCGCTGCTTTCCCTTGGTGATAAAACAGCTGTCGGCTGTCGCGCCGGACGCACGATTTCAGGTCAATGGGTCTGGAAGCTTAAAGATCACATCGATCTGAAATTTATGCGTAAGCTGAATGAACCGGGTGATAAAAAAGCCATGCAAAGTGCTGCATCGCAAGAGATGCATTGTGCCGGTTGTGGCAGCAAGCTTGGCCCCGACATTATCGCAGGCAACCTTAACAACCTTGATGTCTTTAACAATGACGCGGTAACTCCTGCATTGGGAAAATCAGAAGATGCCAGTCTCTGGCAGGTGAGCCGCGGTAATCTTGCTGTGCAGAGCATTGACGGCTTCAGATCCTTTAGTGAAGACTATTGGCGCTTTGGTAAAATATGTGTAAACCACGCGTTGAGTGATTTGTATGCGATGGCAGCGACACCGGTCAGTGCACAGGTCTGGATCAATCTCGCACATGCACATCCGAGAATTCACAAACGTGATCATGGCGTGTTAATGGCTGCTATCGTTGAGGCATTAAATCAGCAACAGGTGGCGCTTGCCGGTGGTCATAGTTCTGAAGGCATGGAAACGCATATCGCAATCGTTGCTAATGGCGAAGTCGAGCCCGGCAAGGCAATCAGTAAAAATACAGCCAACGCAGGGGATGTGCTGGTGATCACCAAACCTCTCGGTACCGGTGTGATTCTTGTTGCAGATATGCAGGCAAAAGCACCGGCACAGGCAACCGATACAGCATTTGACAGTATGCTGCAATCGAATCGGGATATCGCACTTGTACTGCAGGAATACAACGTCTCTGCTGTAACTGACGTTACCGGTTTCGGTCTGCTTGGGCATCTGCTTGAAATGCTAAGCTCCACAAACTTGTATGCAGAGCTTAACCTTAAAGATGTTCCATTGCTCAGTGGTGCGTATCAACTGTCAGCGGAGGGTTTCCGCTCGTCACTTTACCCGCAACTGCAACCCTATCTACTGCAGTGTGACTCCACAGAAGGATTGGACAGCGATTACATTGATCTCTTGCTGGATCCGCAGACCAGTGGCGGTTTACTGATCGCGTTGCCGGAGACGCAGGCAAAACGTCTGACCGATACGTTTGAATCAGCGGTCGTTATCGGGCAAATAAAGGCCGGTCAACACAGCGCTGATCAGAACCAGTCTGCAGCTACAGCGGACAAACGAATTCGTATATGCTGATCGCATGGTTTTTGAAAACAACTCATTCCCTTGTATTGTCCCGGCCGGTGACAGTGCGGCATTAGTCCGTTTTGGCGACGCGCTCGATTTTAATGTTAACGCGGCGGTACTCGAGTTTGATAATCATCTTGCCGGTGCATCGATCCCTGGTGTAACCGAAATCTCTCCGGCGCTGATCTCGCTCATGGTGCGTTTTGATCCATTGCAGGTTGAATACAACGCAATGGAAACACAACTGCAGCAATTGTTGAATAAAAAAAACTGGCTGTCCAAACCGGTTGTGAAAGATCCGGCTGAGTGGCACATTCCGGTTTTTTATGGTGGTGAAACCGGTACCGATTTGACCGAGGTATCAAAGATACTCGGTGTTAGTGAGTCGGTTGCTATCGAACAACATAGTCAGACCCCGTTGCGTGCACTCACGCTTGGCTTCGCACCGGGGTGTTGCTACCTCGGCATGTTACCTGAAGACTGGAATATACCGCGCCTTAAAGTGATTAAACCAGAAGTACCGGCCGGTGCCATTCTTGTTGCAGTCCGGCAGACCGTTATGCCTTCAGCTGCCATGCCGACAGGCTGGCGTTGTATTGGCCGTACACCGTTGAATAATTTTAATCCACAGCAATCTCCGCCGGTTACAGTGAAGCATGGTGATACGGTTCAGTATTATCCGGTGTCCGGCCGTGAATTTGAAAAACTGCAAGCGCGTGCTGACAGTGGCGAACCCATAGCCAGGAGAAAGGCTTAGTGTCGGCCACTTTAAAAGTACTCGACGCAGGTCCGGGTGTTTCGCTGCAAGACAATGGCAGACCGGGCTATCAGCGCTATGGTGTTACTGAAGGTGGCGTTATGGACCGATGGGCACTGGCTGAAGTCAATACGCTGCTTGGTAACGCCGTGAATACTGCAGCTCTGGAAATGATAGCGATGGGTGCCGGCTTTACTGTGCTGGGTGAACCGATAAAAATGGCCACCAGCGGTGCCGAGATGGATCTTACCGTAGATGATATGCCTGTACCCTGGCGCAGTAGCTTTATGGTGCAGCCTGGGCAAGTGGTTCGGTGCGGTTACGCACGGGGTTCAATCTACAGTTACCTGCAGGTTGCGGGCGGCTTCTGTTCAACGCCGGTGATGGGGTCTTCTTCCACGCATAGCAGATCCGGCTTCGGTGGTTTTAACGGTAGTCTCGTTAAAGCCGGTGACGAACTGATGGTCTCTGCATCCGGTAATATCAACAGTCAACCGCAGCGACTACCGACAGCACCTTATCTTGCCCGTGGGGCAATCAGAATCGTCTGGGGAACGCAGGCTGATTTATTCAGTACCCGCGTGCGTGATGCTCTGTTGCAAAGCGAGTTCTCTGTTACAGCGCAACGCGATCGTATGGGAGCAAGGTTATCGACCGGTGCCGGCAGCCTGGCTGCAGAAACCGGTTTGAGCGGAGTATCGGATGCGGTGTTGATTGGTGATATACAGGTCGTAGGCGATGGCATTGCTACTGTGCTGCTTGCTGATCGACAACCGACCGGCGGATACCCGAGAATTGCTACGGTTATCACTGCAGATCTTGATACCATATCGCAAATGCCAACCGGCACACCGTTTCGTTTTGAACTGGTTTCAGCATCGCAGGCTATTGAAGCGTTGAGGCAGCAAAAGCAGGCACTTGATGATTTGCCCGCAAGTCTGATCAGTGTAACGCGCCAGCCTGAAGACATACCGGACTTGCTGAGTTATAACCTGATTGATGGCGTCATCGCTCCAAGCTGAAGCCTCTGTGTTTTTTACAAAAAAAGTTAAAGGATCAATATGACAAATTCGGTTGACCTCAATGCAGACCTTGGTGAATCATTCGGTGCATGGACAATGGGTTCAGACAATGAATTGCTTGATATTGTCACCAGTGCCAATGTTGCCTGTGGATTTCATGCGGGTGATCCATTGGTCATGACTGAAACCGTGCGCGCTTGTCTTGCTAAAGGCGTAAATATTGGTGCACATCCCGGGTTTGATGACATCACAGGCTTTGGTCGCAGACGCATGGAAGATCCGCATGGACCGAAAACATCCGCTTCTATAGTTTATCAAATTGGTGCTTTGCAATCGGTTGCTAAAACGCAAAACGCACAAGTTACCCATGTAAAGCTGCACGGTGCGCTGGCAAATATGGCCAGCGAAGAAGACGAACTTGCATCGCTATGTTTAAACGCAGTGCAGGCTGTTGATGAAAAGCTTGCCATTGTAGCGATGGCATCTACCTGTCTGCAGGCGCAGGCAGAGAAATTGAAAATGCCGTTACTACGCGAAGTGTTCGCAGACAGAGCCTATAACGACAACGGCACACTGGTTTCCCGTGGTACACCCGGCGCTGTCATTCATGACCCGACGCTCGCAGCGGAACGGGTTTTAAAAATGATTGAGACTCATAGTGTTGAGTCGATTAACGGTGTCAGCGTTGAGTTGGTACCGGATACCGTATGCGTACATGGCGATAACCCGCAAGCTGTGCGTATGGCAGAGACTTTACGTTTAAAACTGGAGAAGTCCGGCATTGATGTGCGCGGCTATGGGCGCTAATAGACGGAAGTAACCCGCTCAGGCTGGTATGGCGAGGCGGTGGGTCAGCCCGGTTTTACCCAGTACATAGTTGATGTGTTCTGCGAGTAGCTGGTGAATACTCTGATCGACATCGAGAAACTCCACCTGTACGTAATGGCTTTTATCGTTGACTTCTGCCGCCGCACCGTTGCTCGTTTTGCCTGATGAAATAACCCGACTGTCAAGATGAACCGTCTGATCAGACGAGGGTAGGTGCATACATAGCTTAATGCGTGTGTCTGCATCAATTGCACAGTGATGTAGAAAGTGCAGGCCACCACAGCTCATCTTCACGACGTGGGTCGGTGTTGGCTGCAGCGTTTCTGATTGCTCAGAGTCAAGACACAAGGCGATAGCGTCTGTGATGCGTGGGTATTTTCTTCTTTCGTTTAACGAGACAGCCGACATTTTATTTTTCGATTTATGTATCCCGTGATAGCACGGTAAAAATAAGGAGCATAATTTGGTTAGAATGTTAAATATCGGTCGTGTTGTCCGTGATGTTGTTCACAATAAACAGTCTGCCTTAAGTCACGGCTTAAAAAAGCCTCTGTCAATATAATTACGAGCCAATACCAGAGACCTATACTAACGAAAAGCCCGGCACCCACTCGTAAATAAGTGCAAACAAGACTGCAGCCAATGCCAGACGATAAACCATAAAAATCCAAAACCCTACACGCTTTACCAGTGCCATCAGAATTGTGATTGCGAAAAATGCTGCAAAAAACGTCAACACTGCAGCCCAGATTGCGTGGGCTGGAATCCCGCCACCGGTCTGAACCGCTTCAATTGCCGTAAAGCCTCCGGCTGCGGCAATGGCAGGAATGCCGAGCAGAAAAGAAAATCGCGCGGCTTCTGCTCTTTCAAAACCGAGGAATCTTGCAGCGGTCATGGTAGCACCCGAGCGGCTGGTGCCGGGTATTAAAGCCAGTGACTGTGCAAGACCAATAATCAGCGCAGGTGGCAGAGTCATGTTTTCCATTTTCTTGGTTCGCTTACCGACGACATCAGCGACCCATAGCAAGATACCGTAGATAACTGCGGTCCAGGCAATCACTTTGGCTACCGCTACTGTGTCTTCACGCAGCGCATCGAGCGCGCCAGTGAGTTTCAGTGCTGCGCCGAAAACCAGTGCCGGAATGGTAGCAAGAGCAATGTACATCGCCATTCGGGAGTTGTCTGTGGTTTTAAATCGCACCATATCCCAGGTACCTTTCAAAAGATTCCATACGTCTCGCCAGAAGTAGACGATAACCGCGAACAAAGATCCGACGTGCACCATCACATCGGTAATGACACCCTGATCAGGCCAGTCGGTCATGACTGGAATTAATGCAAGATGTCCGGAAGAGGAAACGGGCAGGAATTCTGTCAGCCCCTGAATAATGGCGATGACGATGATCTGTTCAATACTCATTAAATAGCTCTTTGACTATGCGTTAATACTTGAATGTACTTGTGGTGCAGGATCTGCGTTACAGCCGCAGTCGTTAAGTCAGATCAGTTACAAGGAACCAGCCATTGATTACCGGTGCCGGTTCTTTGGCGTCGGACCGGAACTGTTCGGATGGGAAACCCTGTGGTTTTTCTGCACTGCAGTTCGTTGCAGCATTGAACGTGCCTATGTTTCTTATGCTTTTATGCAGCCAGCGGACAATGCAGAGCAGCGCGGATTATCATACAACGGGCAGTGAGGCGCCAGCAGGTTGGCGAATCGCAACCTGACCTGATGATATTGCAGGCTCTGGATGAGGTTTAAGAACGTACAGACTTCAGTGAGACAGTAAGCTATTCAAGCCTGATGGTTGCGAAGGTAGAGGGATCCTCGTCTGAATTGTCATCGAAGCCAACAAATCCTGACGAACCTTCGCGCAGACCACCGTTGTCGTCATCGGTTATTTCAAGGTCAAAGCCGATTGGAGTGCCGCGCGTCATGTTGAGTTCTGAAAAAGGCATTTCAACAAACAACTCATATTCGCATTGAGTGTTAGGACTACCCGGCGGATCAAACTGGTGAGTGATACAACTGCCTTGCGGACAAAACGGGTTGTTTGCACCTTTGGCTACAATCAGTTCTCCGGTTGCACGGACAAAGGCGAGTTGAAAATCATCCAAACCGTCAAAAGTTGCATTGTCGCTATTTTCGCCGTCAAGGTATACAAATACCGTGTCGTCGTGCCAGTACCGATCACCAGTGTTGATGATATCGTCGCCCTGCAGAATTTCATCCTGGCCACAAACGTACAGTATAAGATTAGTGTCATCGTGTCTCAGGCTGAAAGTCGTATTGCTATCCGGTTCTCTGCTATCCCCGGAAATGTCATTATCGAATAAGCCCTGAATTAACGGCGTGTTGGCGTTTAGAAAAGTCGTCCGAAGTGGTACGACAAGATCAAATGTATCAAGAAGATTTCGGTTCTCGCGAGCCTCTTGCAGATTGGATAATCCGTCGCCATCAAAATCGAAGCGCGGACCCACATCGTTGTACTCCGATACGTTCAGTGTCGCAAGATTGGGTTCGGTAGTTGTCGAAAAATCTGCCAGTAAAACGCGTTCACCCTCTGCAATTGCCAGCCACCTGATTGTGATATCGTTGTTCTGATCAGCTGGTACATTGATTGGAATTCGAATAGCTTCGGTAATATCATTTGATACCGGTTGCTGTCGCGTTTCAACGCCATTGACGGTGACAACCACCTCAAGCGGAACTGTGCCGAGTCGTGCAACCTGTCTGATCGTCTCCGGCAGTTCGGTGGTAACCGCGTTGTTACTGATTTGTATATCCGGCTCACTGTTGCATGCAGCAAGGCCAATGAGACAAAAGCCCAGTATTGCCGGTTTGATTTTATGGATCATTTTTTTCGCCATCGAACGAGCTATGGGGACATAAACAAGTAGTGTGTCATGACACAAGTGTGTCCTGACTGCAGCATTATAGCAACCTGGTGTATCTGCTGCGCTGCCTGTGTAGGGACAACCGAGATGCATTGCAGTTCCTTCAGTCTACAGACAGCTTCCGGAATGCCAATAAAACTGCCGCAAATACTATAGTTGTTAACTTTCCAACGGCGGGAATCGGTATTTTGCTGCAGCCACTGTCCAGTCCATATGATTGCGTACATATTGCTGGCTCGCATCAGATGGCGGATTGTAGTCCCAGTGTTCCCCCGCACCTGCCTGCATTGCGGCATGTAGAGCGTGGCGGGATTTCTGGGTTTTAATGATGTTCTGACGAAGTGTTTCGCTGTTCCAGCGGCTTGCGACTTCATCGGCAAAGGCTTTTGCAGTACTCGCGTAAGCCGGGTCAGCAGCCAGGTTGATTGTCTCTGCAGGGTCGTGAGATAAATCAAATAGCTGTGGCGGATCAAAATCACAGTGAATATATTTTAAAGAACCACGGCGAATCATAAACACGGGGAAGGGTGTCATTTCAGCGCAGTATTCACCGATTGCTTCATCGACGGGATCTTTGCTGCCCTGTGCTGAAGGCAGCAGGCTGCGGCCGTCTACCGGTTCGCCAAACATGCTTTCATTGCCACCTGCAATGTCTATCAAAGTCGGTAGCATATCGACCAGTGAACAGGCGTTGCTGACTGACCCGGTATTTATTCCGGGGCCTGCCATCACCAAAGGTATGCGTGCCGAGTGTTCGAAGAAATTCATTTTGTACCACAGACCGCGTTCACCGAGCATGTCCCCATGATCTGCAGTAACAATAACAATGGTGTTATCCAGTTCACCGGTTTCTTCAAGCGTTTGTACCAACAGACCGATCTTGCTATCAAAATAACTGACATTGGCAAAGTACGCACGTCTGGCGCGAACCACTTCTTCATCTGTGAGTGCAACACTACTGGCTTCAATACCATCCATTAGCCGTTTCGAGAATGGATCCTGTTGATCAACTGTTAACGGATACTCCGGCAGTTCGATCTGATCATCTGTATAAAGATTCCACCATTCCGGTCGTGCAACATAGGGATCGTGCGGATGAATAAAACTTGCCACCATTGCGAAGGGAGAATCATCTATGGTGGTTTTGTCACGTGCATAGTCAAACAGCCATCGTCGTGCGGCAAAGCCGACTTCGTCATCGTAGTCAATCTGGAATGTTGCCTGCGCCATACCGCTTTCTTTAACGGTTTGCATATTGTGGTACCACTTGTCTATGCGTTCATCGTGTGCTTCCCAGTCAGGAGTCCATGCAAAGTCTGATGGATAGATGTCTGTGGTTATACGATCTTCAAATCCGTGCTTTTGATCGGGACCGACAAAGTGCATCTTGCCGGAAAGGCAGGTGCGGTAGCCGAGCGCTTTTAAGTAGTGTGCAAAGGTTGGAACGGTGGCACTGAACTCGGAAGCATTGTCATAAGCTGCAATACGACTGATCAGCTGTCCCGACATAAAAGCAAAGCGTGAAGGCGCACATAGAGGTGAGTTGCAATAGGCCGCATCGAACCGTGTTCCGCGTTTTGCCAGAGCATCAAGATGGGGCGTTTTGACAACCTTGTGACCGTAGGCGCCGGTAAAGTGAGGTGCCAGTTGATCTGCCATAACAATTAGTATGTTGGGTTTCTTTGTGCTCATATACTGTTTCCAAAGCAGTCCGGTTGCTTATTCAGGCTCGGGTAATAACAGATTGTGATCCTGGCTCTGTATAGACGCTGTTTCAAAACCGGCGTACAGGTGTTGCGAGGCATTGTTTGCCTGATAGTGCGACTGGTCTTTCCGGACCGCCATCAGCTGATGCTTTGTGAATGTACAAAATTACAAGACGCGTCCGGACTTCTGTTGTAAAATACTCGCGCGTTGGGCCTGTAGCTCAGTTGGTTAGAGCAGTGGACTCATCAAATGGTGCGTCACTATTGTAAAGTAGTGAATGAACGGGATGAATTCAGGGAAACCTTAACAGCCAATCCTGAAATTATTGGGCTGAAGGCAATCCTGAGCCAAGCCAAAGGTACACCTTTGGAAGGTGCAGAGACTACCTGAGAACTACAGTGTTCTTAATAACAGGCAAGAGCGTCCCGCACCCCACCAGCCCCAAAATTAGCTGATCAGTTGGCTGATTTGTAGCTGAGGGTGATGAGATAGTCCGCTCCGGCAGAAATGTCCGGAACAAAGTGAATCCATTGGTCGTAGGTTCAAATCCTACCGGGCCCACCAACTTATCCTTTGCATGTTCGAATGACATCAGTACCCGTCGGACGATACTGCATAGTTGTAGTGCCAAATGTAGCCGCACTCCAATCAGTCTTTACCAATCCTTTAGAATTCTCTTGTCGCTACCACAGACAAAAAAAACGCGGCCATTGGCCGCGTTTGATATTGCCTGACCTGATGTGATTATCAGGTGTCGTTGTCGAGAAAGCTGCGCAGTTGCTCGGAGCGAGTCGGATGGCGCAGTTTTCTGAGCGCCTTTGCTTCTATCTGACGAATACGTTCACGCGTCACATCGAATTGTTTGCCGACTTCTTCGAGCGTGTGATCGGTATTCATGTCTATACCAAAACGCATGCGCAATACTTTGGCTTCACGCGGTGTAAGGCTTGCCAGAACTTCGTGAGTGGTTTCACCGAGCCCACCGGAGGTAGCAGAATCTACCGGTGAAAGGATGTTCTGATCTTCAATGAAATCGCCCAGGTGAGAATCTTCATCATCACCGATGGGGGTTTCCATTGAGATCGGCTCTTTGGCAATCTTTAATACCTTGCGGATCTTGTCTTCCGGCATCTCCATTTTTTCTGCAAGTTCTTCAGGCGTGGCTTCACGTCCCATTTGTTGCAGCATCTGACGCGAGATCCGATTCAGTTTATTGATTGTTTCGATCATGTGCACCGGAATACGAATGGTGCGCGCCTGGTCGGCGATTGAGCGGGTGATGGCCTGCCGAATCCACCACGTAGCGTAAGTCGAAAACTTATAACCACGGCGGTATTCGAATTTATCTACCGCTTTCATCAAGCCGATGTTGCCTTCCTGAATAAGATCAAGGAACTGCAATCCACGGTTGGTGTATTTTTTTGCAATCGAGATAACCAGTCGCAGGTTGGCTTCGACCATTTCCTTTTTGGCGCGACGTGCTTTTGCTTCACCAATGGAAATGCGTCGGCTGATCTCTTTGATCTGATTGACAGTCAGTTTGGTTTCTTCTTCGATTGCCTGCAATCTGCGCTGATAGCGTTCGAACTCTTCGCGCTGTTCTTCGAGTTTGCTGCTGTAGTCTTTACCGCTTGCGATCTGCTGGTCAAGCCAGCCAACATCAGTTTCGTTAGTCGGGAAAGTAGATATAAATTCTTTGCGTGGCATGCCGCACTGGGTAATACAGATATCGCGGATAGCTTTTTCCTGTATGCGGATGCGGTTAACTTTCTCACGTAGTGCTCTGGTGAGTTGATCAACAAAGTTTGGCGACAGCTTGATCTCTCTGATCATGCCGGTGGCTTTTGCCGTGGCCTTTTCAAGGTCAGCGCTGCTGCCGTCTTTGATTTTGCCAATCGCGGTCATGGCTTTTCTGTGTGCCGCTTCAAGCGCCACCATGCGCTCACGAACTTCTTCCGGGTCGGGGCCGGTGTCTACGACTTCTTCTTCGTCTTCATCAGCTTCCGCAGCACTGGCCTGCTGTTGGGCAGGAGTGGGGATTTCGTCCGGCGCGTTGGGATCGATGAAGCCAACCAGCAGATCATTCATGCGTGCTTCTTCGGCCGCAACCCGGGTGTAGCGATCAAGGATGGCCTGCACGGTGCCGGGAAAGGCCGACAGTGCAGTTAATACCTGCCCGAGCCCTTCTTCTATACGTTTGGCGATTTCAATTTCGCCTTCGCGGGTCAGAAGTTCAACCGTACCCATCTCGCGCATGTACATGCGAACCGGGTCGGTGGTTCTGCCAAATTCACCGTCAACGCTTGCGAGTGCCGCTGCCGCTTCGTCGGCGGCATCTTCATCTGCACTGACATTGCTGCTGTTGTCAGACAGAATAAGCGTGTCGGCGTCAGGGGCTGCTTCATGGACAGTGATGCCCATATCATTGATAGTGGCAATGATCTCTTCCACCTGGTCTGTGTCTACCATGCCATCCGGCAGGTGATCGTTGACCTCGGCGTAGGTCAGGTAGCCCTGTTCCTTGCCTTTAACAATAAGTTCGCGAATGCGAGACTGTTGATTCTGGTCCATAGGGATTTTTCGTACTGATCTGGCTGCCACGAATTCACCTTATTAAACGCAAACCACCAGTCTAGCGAAGTGATGATTTTTTGTCCAGCCTGACAGGTCTATTTTCTGGTTAAAAAACCAACGTGGGGATTGCGGTTAGTTTTTCAAGAAACGGTATTCTTTTCAATCTCTTGGGGTGATTTATCCGATTTGGTAAATGCCATGACATGAAACTTTGCTGTTTCGGACAGTGGCTGCAAATGTTATATTTGCGGGTTGTTCGCGCTGTGTTTGGTGAATGGTGCCTTCGCTTGGAATCTGTCCGGGGATTAACTGTAAATTCACCTTCTTCTGATCGCTACTAAACTGGCCAAACCGTGTTGCTTCGGCTCGGAAATATCGCTACCCCTGGATAAAATTAACTCATGACAGACCACCGAACGTTGGCAAATGCCATACGTGCATTGAGTATGGATGCTGTGCAACAGGCCAATTCAGGCCATCCCGGTGCCCCGTTGGGCATGGCTGATATTGCCGAAACCCTCTGGAACGGATTCCTGAAACATAACCCTTCAAATCCCGACTGGATCGATCGCGACCGCTTTGTGCTTTCGAATGGCCACGGATCCATGTTGCTGTATTCGCTGTTGCACTTGTCCGGCTACGATCTGGAACTATCGGAACTTAAAAATTTCCGCCAGCTGCATTCAAAGACGCCGGGTCATCCGGAATACGGCTATGCGCCCGGTGTAGAGACAACCACGGGCCCCTTGGGGCAGGGCCTCGCCAATGCTGTGGGTATGGCAATAGCCGAGTCTACGCTGGCCGCGCAATACAACAAGCCGGGTCTGGAGTTAATCAATCATCACACTTATACCTTTCTGGGTGATGGCTGTTTGATGGAAGGTATATCGCACGAGGCTTGTTCACTGGCAGGCACTTTGAAGCTTGGCAAGCTGATAGCGTTTTATGATGACAACGGTATCTCGATAGATGGCGAAGTCGAAGGCTGGTTTAGCGATGACACGCCAAAGCGATTTGAAAGCTATGGCTGGCATGTGATTGCCAAAGTCGATGGCCATGATCACGCATCGGTTGAAAAGGCTATAAAAGAAGCGCAGTCACAGACGCAGAAACCCACACTGATCTGTTGTCAGACAACCATCGGGTTCGGATCGCCAAACAAAGCAGGTAAAGAGTCGAGTCACGGTGCACCACTCGGTGCCGATGAAATCACGCTAACGCGTGAAAAGCTGGGCTGGACCCATGCACCGTTTGAAATTCCCTCTGATATCTACAATGCATGGAACGCCAAACAAGCCGGTGCTGCAGCCGAATCCGAATGGAACGATCAACTGGCTGAGTATCGTGTAAAGTATCCGGATGAATGTGCCGAGTTTGAACGCCGCGTGGCGGGTGTCCTGCCTGCGGACTGGAATGAAAAGGCCGATGCAATCATTGCCGCTGTTGATAAGGCAGCTGAAAAAATTGCCTCACGCAAAGCGTCGCAGAATACGCTCAACGAATTTGGTCCGCTGTTGCCCGAGTTGATTGGTGGCTCTGCCGATCTTGCCGGTTCCAACCTGACAATCTGGTCTGGCAGCAAAGGCATAGAAAAACACCCCGACGGAAACTACATCTATTTTGGTGTGCGTGAATTTGGCATGGCAGCCATCATGAACGGCATGGTTCTGCATGGCGGGTTCAAGGTCTACGGTGCGACATTCCTGATGTTTTCAGAGTATGCACGCAACGCACTGCGAATGGCCGCATTGATGAAAATTCCATCATTGTTTGTGTTTACCCATGATTCAATCGGTCTCGGCGAAGACGGACCGACACATCAGCCGGTCGAGCAGGCAGCCACCCTGCGATTGATGCCCAATATGGACGTCTGGCGGGCATGCGATGCGGTCGAAGCTGCCGTCAGCTGGAGAGTGGCGCTGGAAAGAACGGATGGACCGAGCAGCCTGCTTTTTAGTCGCCAGGGGCTCGCTCCACAGCAACGCAACGCCCAACAATTGGCTGATATCAGCAATGGCGGCTATGTTCTGGTTGATAGTCAGGATTCACAGGCTATCCTTATTGCCACCGGGTCAGAAGTAGGTCTGGCGGTAGAAGCTCAGACTGAGTTAGCAGCACAGGGAATTAATTGTCGGGTGGTCTCAATGCCATCGACCGATGTCTTCGATCGTCAGAGCGCAGCTTATCGAGAGTCTGTTTTACCGGAATCCATATCTGCCAGAGTGGTCATTGAAGCGGGTGTGTCTGGTGGTTGGTATAAATACGCAGGTAGTCGAAGCGCGATGATCTGTCTGGATGACTTTGGCGAGTCCGGCCCTGCGGATCAGGTTTTCGAACATTTTGGTTTCAACGTGTCTAATGTTGTTGAAGCCGTGAAATCAATTCTTTAATTTAACTCGGAGCACAATTTTTAATGGCGATCAAAATAGCGATAAATGGTTACGGGCGTATTGGGCGCAATATACTGCGAGCGCTTTTCGAAGCAGGCCGTAATAAAGAATTTGATGTCGTTGCAATTAATGACCTTGGTGATACAAACAGCAACGCCCACCTGACCAAATATGACACTGCTCATGGTCGTTTCCCGGGTGAAGTAACGGTCGATGGCGATGACATGATTGTCAACGGTGATCGTATAAAAGTGTTTGCAGAACGCGATCCCGCAAAGCTTCCATGGGGTGAGCACGATGTTGATGTGGTTCTGGAGTGCACAGGGTTCTTTGCGTCTAAAGAAAAAGCCAGTGCGCACATTGCGGGTGGTGCGAAAAAAGTAATTATTTCAGCACCGGGCGGTGCAGATGTCGATGCGACGGTTGTCTATGGCGTTAACGAAGATACTCTAAAAGCATCAGATACAGTTATTTCAAATGCCAGCTGTACCACTAACTGTCTTGCACCAATGGTCAAGGTGTTGCATGAAAAGATCGGTGTGGTTAACGGCCTCATGACTACCATCCATGCCTACACCAATGATCAGGTACTCACCGACGTTTATCACTCAGACCTGCGTCGTGCACGTTCTGCAACCATGTCAATGATTCCAACAAGTACCGGGGCTGCCAAAGCGGTTGGTCTGGTGCTGCCGGAGCTCAATGGCAAACTCGACGGTTTCTCGGTTCGTGTACCCACCATTAACGTATCGCTGGTTGATCTGGCTTTTGTTGCAAAGCGCGATACCTCTGTTGAAGAAGTCAATCAGGTCATGAAAGATGCAGCAGACGGTAAAGTGCTTGCATTTACTGATGAGCCACTGGTGTCTTCAGACTTTAACCACAGCAACACCAGCTCCAACTTTGATGCCGGTATGACTCGCGTTAATGGCGGCACCTTAGTGAAGTGCTGCTCCTGGTATGACAACGAATGGGGCTTCTCTAACCGAATGCTGGATACTACTGTCGCATTGATGAATGCAAAGTAGAGAGCCAGGCAGATAAGTGACAGGGCCGGTCGAGTCAGACCGGCCTATGAATTTTCAGATACAACCATTTAAAGCATAGCTATCAGCTTGTCCCCAAAATGATCCCCTGTAAACACATCACTATGGCCGGTTCACGGTAGCAGCGGTTTGGCCGCGCAGACTCCTCGTCTGTTTGATCACAACAAAGATTTTTATTATGAAAACGCTCAGTACAGTTGATGTGACCAACAAGCGCGTATTGATTCGTGCTGATCTTAATGTGCCGGTCAAAGACGGTGTGGTAACTTCTGATTTAAGAATTGTAGCGTCACTTCCAACGATCAGGCTTGCACTTGAAAAAGGTGCTTCGGTAATGGTCATGTCACACCTGGGCAGACCCACTGAAGGGCAGGTCGAAGCACAGTTCTCATTGCAGGCTGTGGCTGATCACATGAGTAAACTGCTTGATCTGCCGGTAACACTGGCAGCTGACTACCTTGAAAATCCACCTCAAGTCTCTGCGGGTTCTGTGACCCTGCTTGAAAACGTGCGCTTTAATAGAGGCGAAAAAGCAGACGATGCAGCGCTTGCAAAAAAGTATGCATCCTTGTGCGATGTATTTGTTATGGATGCATTCGGAACTGCACATCGTGCACAGGCGTCTACACATGGTGTGGCAGAGCATGCGCCCATCGCCTGTGCAGGCCCTTTGCTTGAAGGTGAGTTAAATGCGCTTGGTCGTGCACTGGATAACCCGGCACGGCCGATGGTCGCTGTGGTTGGAGGTTCCAAAGTTTCAACCAAGCTTACCGTGCTCGAATCTCTTTCCGGTGTGGTTGATCAGTTAATTGTTGGTGGTGGTATAGCCAATACATTCATCGCAGCTGATGGTCATCAGGTCGGTAAGTCTTTATACGAAGAAGACCTCGTTGATGAGGCAAAGCGATTAATGCTTGCTGCCAAAGATAAAGGTGGCAACATTCCTGTACCGGTTGATGTGATTTGTGGTGCAGAGTTTTCAGAAAACACGAAAGCCACAAAGTGCAAAGTTGGAGACGTCACTGATGAGGCATTGATTTTTGACGTCGGCCCCGAGACTGCGCATCAATACGCCGAGATTCTGAAAAACGCGGGCACTATCGTTTGGAATGGCCCGGTTGGCGTGTTCGAGTTTGCACAGTTTGCAGAAGGTACCAAAATAGTCGGCCAGGCAATTGCAGACTCAAAGGCATTTTCAATTGCCGGTGGAGGGGACACACTGGCTGCAGTAGATCAGTTTGGCCTGACTGACAACATCAGCTATATCTCCACAGGGGGTGGTGCTTTTCTTGAGTTTCTGGAAGGTAAAGTTCTGCCGGCGGTAGATATGTTAGAAAAAAGAAGTGCGGCCTAACTTACCCTAAGTTTTTATCAGGAAAACAATGCGTAGAACAAAAATTGTAGCAACATTGGGCCCGGCAACCGATAACGAAGATATGCTTCGTCAGGTGATTCAGGCTGGTGTTAATGTTGTTCGAATTAATTTTTCTCATGGATCAGCTGATGATCACAGAAACCGGGTCGACAACATACGCAGGATTGCGGATGAAGAAGAATGCATTGTTGGTATTCTCGGTGATCTTCAGGGCCCGAAGATACGCGTCTCCGATTTTATCGACGGATCGGTAGAGCTTGCTGAAGGTGATACTTTCACACTGGATGTGAATCACGATGATAAAGCCGGCAATCA
Organism: uncultured Granulosicoccaceae bacterium; assembly: GCA_964550655.1. Taxonomy (GTDB): domain Bacteria; phylum Pseudomonadota; class Gammaproteobacteria; order Granulosicoccales; family Granulosicoccaceae. The sequence goes on along the minus strand of CAZKAQ010000037.1, from coordinate 1,132 downwards.
GCAGGTAGTTGGCTGCACCTACGAGAATCTTCCAAACGATATCAATGTCGGCAGTGTACTGGTGCTTGATGATGGTCGTATCGTTCTTTCAGCCACTGAAATAGATGGCAGTAAAATCCATACAAAGGTTGTGGTCGGTGGCAAGCTCTCAAATCGTAAGGGTATAAATCTTCGGGGCGGCGGGTTGTCGGCGCCTGCGATTACAGAAAAAGATATTGAAGATCTCAAGCTTGCGGTTGAGCTTAAAATAGATTACCTGGGTATTTCTTTCCCGCGTAGTGCGGCAGACATAAATCACGCGAGAAAACTACTTAATGAAGCGGGCAGTGATGCTGGCATCGTTGCAAAAATTGAACGCGCCGAAGCAGTAGAGGCAATCGATGAAATACTTGAAGTAACTGATGTCATTATGGTTGCGCGTGGTGATCTTGGTGTGGAAATCGGTGACCCTGAACTACCTGCGGTACAGAAAGATCTGATTAACAAAGCACGTACTGCCAATAAGGTAGTGATTACTGCCACACAAATGATGGAATCAATGGTCAGTAGCCCAATACCTACCCGCGCTGAAGTTTTTGATGTGGCAAACGCGGTTCTTGATGGTACTGACGCAGTAATGCTGTCTGCTGAAACTGCAGTCGGTGAGTTTCCAGCCAACGCGGTCACTTCTATGAGCCGTATCTGCGAACACGCAGAGAAACAGCGCAAGGCGACGGAATCACAGCATCGATTGCATCTGACGTTTGATCGTATCGATGAATCAATTGCGATGTCCGCTATGTATGCTGCCAATCATCTGGATGTAAGTGCAATAGGGGCCTTAACGGAAACCGGTTCCACAGCTCTCTGGATGTCACGCATCAGTTCTGCTATCCCTATTTATGCCGTCACACTCAATGAGAGTACTCGAACCAGAGTAACGCTCTATCGGGGTGTGTATCCCATCCGTATTGACCGACAGCTGACTTCATCGTATGAGGCAAACCAGACAGTGGTGGAAAAGCTGGCGGAATGCGGAAAAGTCGAAGACGGTGATCTGGTCATTATTACTAAAGGTGACATGTTTGGTGTTGCCAGCGGAACCAATTCAATGAAAATTGTCCGTGTCGGTGACTGGATGGCGGAAGACTAG